>CALCEA010000112.1 GCA_937900675.1 uncultured Chitinophagaceae bacterium | reverse complement strand
ATTTTACTTCTGCCACTTCCGCTAATCTATCCATCTTAAAGAAGCCGCCATGCTTAATTACAAATGCATCCAGTACATCAAAGCCAATATTATGCCTTGTGTGTGCATACTCTGCACCAATATTCCCAAGCCCTATGAGTAAAAATTTAGACATGCTTATTTGTTAGAACCAAAAGTAAGCAAAAGGATAGAAAATCCCTTTAGGGATTTTTAAAATCATTAGAGGTTATTTAGAGGACCTTTATATTTTTTAAAGGTTCTCTAAATAACAAAACCCCCTCCGTTTCGGGAAGGGGTTTTTTATATTCAATTGGATTGAATTATTTTTTTGCTGTTTTAGCAGCTTCAGACTCTTCTTGTTTTAATTGACGAGTCATTACAACTGAAGCAACTGGAATACGAGGAGAGTTCATGATCTCCATGTTTGGAGTCTTGATATCTTCGATTCTTAAGTTACCATTCAATTCTAAGTTAGAAATATCTAATTCGATAAACTCTTTCAAATCTTTTGGCAATGCTTTTACTTTTACAGACTTTACTTTAGAAATTAACTTACCACCGGCTTTAACACCTGCAGAAGAACCTACTAATTTTAAAGGTAAAGTAGCAACTACTTTCTTGTCGTCTACTAATTCTAATAAGTCAACGTGAATTAATGCATCTGATACTTTGTCAAATTGTAAATCTTTCAAAATACATCTGTACACTTTTCCGTCAATTTTAACTTCTGCTAACTGGAATTCACTTGTGTACACTAAAGACTTAAATGCCTTTGCAGGAGCGTAAAAATTTACTTCCTGAGCACCCCCGTAAATTACACCTGGCACGTTTTCCTGAGAGCGAATTTGGCGGGCGGCTTTTTTGCCAGCTTCGGTCCTCAAGTGTCCTTCGATTGTAACTGTTTTCATAGAAAATTTTTTTTAATGGTAAATTCTGGGATTCGCCTAAGCGAAACCTTCCATTATTCGTTCTCAATAATGGAGCGCGAAGATAAGTAATAAAAAAGGAGAAACCAAAGTCTCTCCTTTTTATTCTATAAGTTATTGATTATTAACCTCTTGCCTTCAATTGAGAATGCACAAATAAGCTCGTAATACTCTTATTTTCATAGGCATTTCTGATAGCTATAGCGAATAAATCGGCCACTGTAATTACCTTAATTTTTGAAGACGGATGCTTTAATGGAATAGTATCACAAACCACTAATTCTTCTAAAATAGAATTTTCGATGGTTTCGTAGGCCTTTCCACTTAATACTGGATGGGTAATTAAGGCACGAACAGTTCTTGCTCCTTTTTCTTTTAGTAATGACGCAGCCTTTACCAAAGTGCCACCAGTATCACAAATATCATCTACTAATACAATGTCTTTTCCTGTTACATCTCCAATGACTACCATGCTAGCAATTTCATTAGCACGCTTACGGTGCTTGTCACAAATTACCATCTCAGCATTAAAGTAATTAGCCACTTCACGAACTCTATTCGTACTGCCCACATCTGGAGCAGCGAAACAAAGGTTCTCTAATTTTAAAGATTCGATATATGGAATAAATACTGCAGAACTATCTAAGTGATCCACTGGCACATCAAAGAAACCTTGAATTTGTGCAGCGTGTAAATCCATCGTGATCACTCTATTTGCACCAGCTGTTTCTAATAAGGAAGCGATTAATTTTGCTCCAATCGCCACACGAGGTTTATCTTTTCTATCCTGACGCGCAAAACCATAATAAGGAAGCACTGCAATAATTTTATACGCACTTGCTCTTTTTGCTGCATCAATCATTAATAACAATTCCATTAAATTATCTGTGGGCGCATAAGTACTTTGTACTAAGAAAACATAATCGCCACGGATACTTTCCAAAAACACAGGCTGGAATTCTCCATCACTAAATTTTTGAATATTGATTTTACCTATGGGGGCGCCAAATCTTTGGGCAATCTTCTCTGCAAGTTCGGTAGAACCGGTGCCTGCAAATATTTTAACTGAAGGATTCATGGAGTAGTGTATTGCGTCAAAGTTAAATAGAAGCACAAAAAGAATTAAATAATAAAAGCCCTACTTTTCAACAAGTAGCCAACTTATACACATATCATCCGTATTTATAGTATTTATACCCAAGATTAAAATGTCTATTTCTTGGAATTTTGTCGTAAAGAAGCTAAGCATGCATGATTCAATCAAAAACTGGGCGGTAGAAGATCAACCCATTTATAAACTATATACCAAGGGGGCAAAACATTTAAGTACCGCAGAATTATTGGCTATTATTTTACAACATGGCACGCCCAATCAAAATGCTATTCAAATTGCAAGAAACCTTTTGGCCAGTACCCAACATAATTTTAAAAAATTAGCAGGCTTCACATTAAAAGATATTTTGAATTTGAAAATTAAAGGAATTGGAAAAGTAAAAGCAGTTAGAATTTTAGCCGCTATTGAATTAGGTTCAAGAAGATTAGACACCCAATTTCCCAAAATGGCTATTTCACAAAGTACAGATGTGGTGCAATACCTAAAAAATAGTTTGCAGTATGAACCCAAAGAATACTTTATGATACTCTTATTAAATCAAGCCAATAAAATTATACATGAAGAAATTTTAAGTGAAGGAGGTATCACGGGGACCATTGCAGATCCGAGAATTATTTTTAAAACAGCGCTTACTCATAGCGCCACTGGATTAATTATATGCCATAATCATCCTAGTGGACAGCTAAGGCCTAGTATTATGGATGACCGATTAACAGAGAAAGTAAAAAAAGGTGCCCAGGTATTTGACCTACAATTAATAGATCATATTATAGTGAGCACCGAAGGATATTATAGTTATGCCGAACAGGCAAACAATTGGTAAGATTATGCCTGAGCTGTGGGTCCACCAAAATTCATAGGGATTTCGATAGCTTCCATATCTCCAATGGGGCCATTTGCTGCCTCAAATTTTTCGATATTATCCACCATGGCTTTCATAAAACGCTTGGCATGCATAGGGGTTAAAATCACTCTAGATTTTACCTTGCTTTTGGGAGTTCCTGGCATTACATTCACAAAATCCACTACAAATTCTGCATTACTATGTGTGATAATAGCTAAGTTGGCATAAGTACCCTCTGCGATTTCTTCGCTAATCTCAATATTGAGGGGTTGATTGGGTTGTTGTTCCATATTTACAATTATGATGGCAAAGATACTCGGAACCAATCTTAAAATAAACTAAATTTGCGGCATGTTAGTACTAGATGGCAAAATAGCTTCTGCAGCTGTAAAAGCAAGTTTATTAGAGCAAACCACTGCATTAAAAGCAGCAGGTAAAAGAACCCCTCATTTAGCGGCCATCTTAGTGGGTAACAATGGTGCAAGTGAAACCTATGTTGCAAGTAAAGTAAAGAACTGTGAAGAAACCGGATTTGGTTCTTCTTTATATAGATTTGAAGAAACTGTTTCTGAGCAAGAACTGTTAGCGAAAATTGAGGAATTAAATAAAGACAAAAATGTAGATGGCATTTTAGTACAATTGCCTTTACCTAAACATATTGATGACGCAAAAGTGATCGAAGCCATTCATCCAAATAAAGATGTGGATGGATTTCATCCTTCCAATGTGGGCAGATTAGTACAAGGATTAAATTCATTTATTCCAGCAACTCCATACGGTGTTTTATTAATGTTGGAGTATTTTAATATTCCTACCAAAGGAAAAAACGCAGTGGTAATTGGAAGAAGTAATATTGTTGGAAGACCCATGAGTGTCTTATTGAGTGCAGACCATCCTCAAGGAAACGCAACAGTAACTTGTTGTCATAGATATACCCCTAAAGAAGATTTAATTGCTGCATGTAAAAATGCAGATATACTAGTGGTGGCTGTGGGTATTCCAGAATTTGTTACAGGCGACATGATTAAACCAGGTGCTACCATCATTGATGTGGGTATTACCAGAGTAGCAGATGAAACTGCTAAGAAAGGATTTAGAATTAAAGGTGATGTGCATTATGCTTCTGCAAGTGAAGTAGCAAGTGCTATAACACCAGTTCCAGGTGGAGTAGGTTTAATGACCATTGCTGCCTTATTAAAAAACACGATGAAAGCCTACCAAGGTTTATAAAATTTATAATCAACTATTTTGAGCCATCCAACTTCTTATCCAGTAATGGAAATGTTTTATTCTTTACAAGGTGAAGGATTTCATCAGGGCCGTGCTGCGTTTTTTATTAGACTAGCTGGCTGCGATGTGGGTTGTGTATGGTGTGATGTTAAAGAGAGTTGGGATGCTTCACAACATCCTGTTTTATCTATTGAAGAAATTGTGCATGCTGCAAAAGCGCATCCAGGAAGATTAGCCATTGTAACAGGAGGAGAACCATTATTATATAATTTAGATGCCCTAACAACTGCTTTAAAAGAAGCAGGTTTCGAAACCAATATAGAAACATCTGGATCTAGCCCTATGTCAGGAAATTGGGATTGGGTTTGTTTATCTCCCAAAAAATTCAAAGCACCATTAGAAGAAAATATTTCAAAAGCTTCTGAATTAAAAGTAGTGGTATTTAATAAACACGATTTTGATTGGGCAGAAACTTATGCAAAACAAGTAAGTCCCTCTTGCAAATTATATTTACAACCAGAATGGGATAAGTCTTCAGAAATTACTCCCTTAGTAATTGATTATATCAAAGCCCACCCTCAATGGGAATTGAGTGCACAATTGCATAAGTATATACAAGTACCTTAATCATGCTTACTCGCAAATTGCATATTGCCTTATTCAGTTTGCTTTTTCTAAGCATCAGCCAATCTTCTTTCTCGCAATTAAATCTTTTTCAAGAAGCATTTGAACAAAAGAAAATCAATGAAGCCATTATTGCTTTTGATAAAGCATGGAGTATAGATAGCAACGAAGCCAAACCATTTATTATAAAGTACCTGAGTTTATACGCCATGAAGGGTGATTATGCAACTGCATATAAAAAATTGCAACCATTGATGGCTGGTAATGTTTTACCCATTTATCTAAAAGACAAAGCTGAAAGCCTTTATCAAACCTGCAGTTTTGCCATACAATATCCTTCAGCAAAAGAAATCACTATTCAAAATCTAGGGGATAGTATTAATAGTAAAGATGCTGAGTATTTTCCGAGTATTAATTTTCAAGATAGCATCTTACTTTTTATGCGAAGAGCAAATTGGCAGAGAGAGGATTTTTTTGTGAGCTATTTAAATAAAGAAGGTTTTACCAAAGCGCAATTAATGAAAGACGCTTTAAATAGCAGTGCTAAAAAGGGAAGCGCTAGTGTAAGCAAGGATCAACAAAGCTTATATTTTGCTGCAGATTTCCCAGGAATGGGTTATGGTAGATATGATATATATAAAGTGACTGCCACAGATAGCGGCTGGAGTGCACCAAAAAATTTAGGAAGAAATATCAATACTGATTTTTGGGAAAGTGCTCCTAGCATAAGTCCCGACGGAAAGGCATTGTATTTTTGTAGTAATAGCCCAGATGGTTATGGCGGTATAGATATTTATGTGAGCTATAAAAATGAAAAAGGATATTGGGAGGAAGCAGAAAATTTGGGACCAAATATTAATACCCCTGCAGACGAACAAGCTCCATTTATTCATGCAGACAATCAAACATTGTATTTTGCTTCTAATGGTTGGCCAGGTTTTGGCGGATCAGATGTTTTTGTAAGTAGAAAAGATAAAAATGGTGAATGGTCAAAGCCCATAAATCTAGGTTATCCAATCAACACCTATGATAATGAAGGTAGCATCAGCGTTGCAAGTAATGGACAGGATGCTTTTATGGCAAGTGATAGAGCAGATACCAGGGGCGGATTAGATATTTATAAAGTAGTATTGGCCGAAAGAACCAGAGGATTTATGAAAGAAGATACAGCTAGTTTTGCTGTAGTGGTGAATCAAACAAAAAATTTCAACTCGGTTTTATTTGAAATCAATTCTGATCAAATCAGATTTACTAGAACTGAATTAGATAGTGTTGCTCTATTTTTAACATTGAATAAAAAGGCAACTATTATTATTGAAGGACATACCGACAACACAGGCAATCCTGCACAAAATATCATTCTATCTACAAAAAGAGCCGA
>CALCEA010000111.1 GCA_937900675.1 uncultured Chitinophagaceae bacterium | reverse complement strand
AAAGTGCTTGAAATCATCCCTGGTGAGCCTCAAACAGTTCAAATTAAAGAGGGTTTAATGAAAAACTGGGAGATCTATAAAAAGATGAAAGCCAAAGAGCCAGCTAAGAATTAAACTTTGTAAAAAAAAGTATAAAAAACTCCCCTTTTATGGGGAGTTTTTCGTTTTAGGTGCTATCCTTTGTGTATTTTTGCGGCACCAAAATAACTCGTATGAATTTGCAACATTTCTTGTTGTCTGCTAACGAAACCAATAGTGCATCAAATTACTTGCCAATTGCTTTGCAAATCATCTTTGCAGCGGGCTTCGTAGCCTTCATGATATTAGTGTCTAGCTTCTTAGGTCCTAAGAGAAAAACATCTGACAAATTAGAGAATTTTACAAGTGGTATTGAAACGCATGGTGATGCAAGATCTCCAATGGCGATTAAATATTTCTTAGTCGCAATTCTATTTGTTTTGTTTGATGTGGAAGTTATTTTCTTCTATCCTTATGCAGTGAATTTTAAAAGTTTAGGATGGACAGGTTTCTTTGAAGTAGTAATGTTTGTTGGATTTTTCTTAGTTGGATTTATTTATATTTTGAAGAAAGGTGCTTTAAAGTGGGAAGACTAATTATTAAAAATTAATTGAATTAATATGCGTCCAGTTAGATTTAATGTACATCCAAAAGAAGCGAATATTGCAGATGCAATTTCGATGGGTGCTGCACCAGATGGTATTTCTGGAGAAGGATTTTTTGCAACACAGTTAAGTTCTGTAGTGGGTTTAGCAAGAAAAAATTCATTATGGCCTTTGCCTTTTGCAACATCATGTTGCGGAATTGAATTTATGGCAACGATGGCGTCGCACTATGATTTATCAAGATTTGGTTCTGAGCGTGTGGGATTCTCTCCTCGTCAGTGTGACCTTTTAATGGTGATGGGAACTATTGCAAAAAAAATGGCTCCAGTATTAAGACAGGTATATATTCAAATGGCTGAGCCTCGTTGGGTAATTGCTGTAGGTGCTTGTGCTTCTAGTGGTGGAATTTTTGATACTTACAGTGTATTGCAAGGTATTGATCAAGTAATACCAGTAGATGTATATGTTCCAGGTTGTCCTCCAAGACCAGAAGCTATTATTGATGGCTTTATGAAAGTACAAGACTTAGTGGGACAAGAAAGTGTTAGAAGAAGAAATAGCGAACAATACAAAGCATTATTAAACAGCTACGGCATTCAATAAAAATATTATGGCTTTGACGAACGAATATATTCAAGAACAATTAGTAGCCAAGTTTGGTGAGCAAGTGTATGCATTTAGCACTGCTAATGGTATGCTTTCTTTCGAATCTGCTAAAGACTTGAATTTAAAAGTAATGCAGTTCTTATATGATGAACCTAGTTTAGGTTTTACTTTTTTAACTGATTTATGTGCAGTGAACTATCCAGACAATGTGGGTGGTGAATTAGTGGTTGTATATCACTTGCATAATTTAAGAGAAAATGTAAGAATCAGATACAGCGTTGCAACTTCAGTAAATGCGCCAGATGTATTTACAGCAAGTAAATTATTTGAAGCGGCTAATTGGATGGAGCGTGAAACCTATGATTTCTTTGGCGTGAATTTTGTAGGTCATCCAAACTTAAAGCGCATATTAAATGTGGATGAAATGGATTATTTCCCATTAAGAAAAGAGTTTCCTTTGGAAGATCAAACAAGAATTGATAAGGATGATGAAATGTTTGGAAGAGGATAATCTCAAAATTTTAAAGAAGCCAAAGCAAATAAAATTAACATGGAAGCAAATCACAATATTACATTACCAGAAGGTTCAATAGAAAAGCAAACTACCACTCTGAATTTTGGTCCTACGCATCCTGCAACGCATGGTGTATTCCAAAATATCTTGGAAGTGGATGGAGAGCGTGTAGTATCTACTGAACAAACTGTTGGATATATCCATCGTGCATTTGAAAAATTAGCAGAAAGAAGACCTTTATATCAAATCACTCCCATTACTGATAGATTAAACTATTGTAGTAGTCCTATCAATAATATGGGTTGGCATATTACTTGCGAAAGATTTTTACAAATTGAAACGCCAAAGCGTGTTGATTATTTAAGAATCATCATCATGGAACTGGCTCGTATCTCAGATCATTTAATTTGTAATTCTATCGTGGGTGTGGATACAGGTGCATACACTGGTTTCTTATATGTGATGCAATACAGAGAGTTGATCTATGAAATTTATGAAGAAGTATGTGGTTCAAGATTAACTACTAATATTGGTAGAATTGGTGGTTTCGAAAGAAACTTTTCTAATACAGCATTTACTAAATTGGAGAAATTCTTAAATGAATATCCAAAAGTGTTGAAAGAGTTTGAAAGCTTGTTTACGCGTAATAGAATTTTCATGGAGCGTACACAAGGTACTGGAGGAATTAGTGCTGAGCGTGCGATGAACTATGGTTTTACAGGACCTAATTTAAGAGCAGCTGGAGTGGACTATGATGTGCGTGTAGCAAATCCTTATAGTAGTTATCAAGATATTGATTTTACAGTACCTGTAGGTTCTACTGGAGACAACTATGATCGTTTCTTAGTGCGTAATGCAGAAATGTGGCAAAGTTTATCCATAATTCAACAAGCTTATAATAAAGTGCAATCTTTCAAAGGAACTGATGCAGAAATATTCCATGCAGATGTACCTGAATATTATCTTCCTAAAAAAGAAGATGTATATACAAAGATGGAAGCATTGATCTGGCATTTCAAAATTATCATGGGAGAGATTGATTTACCAAAAGGTCAAATCTATAGTCCAGTAGAAGGCGGTAATGGAGAATTAGGATTTTACTTAATCAGTGATGGAGGTAGAACACCTTTCCGTTTGCATTTCCGCAGACCATGTTTCATTTACTATCAAGCATATCCTGAGTTAATCAAAGGTGGCATGTTAAGTGATGCGGTGGTTACCATGAGTAGTTTGAATTTAATTGCAGGTGAATTAGATGCATAATTAAAATAGAAAAGAATAGTATGGCATATATATTTAATGATACACAAATGGCCGAGTTTAAGCGCTTGGTTGCTAGATATCCAGAAGGAAAACAAAAAAGTGCTTTATTGCCAGTGTTGCATTTAGCACAAGAGAGTTTTGATGGATGGTTGCCAACAGAGGCATTAGATTATGTAGCAAGTTTATTACAAATCGAACCTATCGAAGTGTATGAAGTAGCTACCTTCTATTCAATGTATAATTTAAAGCCAGTTGGTAAGTATGTATTTGAAGTGTGTCAAACTGGTCCTTGTATGATTAGTGGATCTGATTCAATCATTGATTATATCAAGCAGGTTTTATCTATTCAACCTGGAGAGACTACTAAAGATGGTTTGTTTACTTTGAAATTAGTAGAGTGTTTAGGTGCTTGTGGTTATGCACCTATGATGCAAGTTGGAAAGATTTATAAAGAGCATTTGACTAAAGAAAAAGTGGATGCCATTATTGCTGAGTTTAGACAAGCAGCTAACAAAAATTAAAAGAACCTAGTTAAATAAATAACAATGGGCGTTAAATTATTATTAGAAAAAGCAAATGTTCCGGGGATAAGATCCTTTGAAGTATATCGCAGAGAAGGTGGTTACCGTTCTGTAGAGAAGGCTTTGAAAGAAATGAATCCTGAATCGATTGTGGAAGAAGTGAAGAAGAGTGGATTAAGAGGTAGAGGTGGTGCAGGTTTCCCGACTGGAATGAAATGGAGTTTTATTGCAAAACCAGAAGGCGTTCCGCGTCACTTGGTTTGTAATGCGGACGAGAGTGAGCCTGGTACATTTAAGGATAGATATTTAATGGAATTCTTGCCTCATTTATTAATTGAAGGTTTGATTGTTTCAAGTTTCGCACTAGGATCTAGCGATACCTATATTTATATCAGAGGTGAGTATGCTTGGATTCCAGATATTTTAGAAGAAGCGATTAATGAAGCAAAAGCTGCAGGCTTTTTAGGAAAAAATATTTTAGGTACTGGATTTGATTGTAATATCCATGTGCAAAGAGGTGGTGGTGCTTATATCTGTGGTGAAGAAACTGCTTTGATAGAATCTTTAGAAGGTAAAAGAGGTAATCCAAGAATCAAACCTCCATTCCCGGCAATTCAAGGTTTATGGATGCGCCCTACTGTGGTGAATAATGTTGAAACCTTAGCTGCTATTGTTCCTATTATTAATATGGGTGGCGATGAGTATGCGAAAATTGGTGTGGGAAGATCTACGGGCACAAAATTAATTTCTGCATGTGGTAATATCAACAAGCCAGGTGTGTATGAAATTGACATGACTATTTCAGTAGAAGAATTCATTTACAGCGATGAATATTGCGGTGGTATTAAAGGCGGCAAGAAATTAAAAGCTTGTATTCCGGGTGGATCATCTGTGCCTATTTTACCAGCTAACTTATTATTAAAAACTGCAAAAGGCGAAACCAGGTACATGAACTATGAAAGTTTAAGTGATGGTGGTTTTGCAACAGGATCTATGTTGGGTTCTGGTGGTTTTATTGTTTTAGATGAAGATCAGTGTATTGTTAAAAATACTTTGACATTAGCGAGATTCTATAGACACGAAAGCTGTGGTCAATGTTCTCCATGTAGAGAGGGCACTGGCTGGATGGAAAAAATATTACACAAGATTGAACATGGTAAAGGATCAATGAGTGATATTGATTTACTATGGGATATTCAAAGAAAAATTGAAGGGAATACTATCTGTCCATTAGGTGATGCTGCTGCATGGCCGGTAGCTGCTGCGATTCGTCATTTCCGTGACGAATTTGAATGGCATATTAATAATCCTGAACTTTCTCAAACAAGCAATTTCGGTTTACAAAACTATGCAGATCCAATTCATGTACCTGCATAACATAGAAAGATAAACTATGAGCGAACAAACATTATTTAAAGTAACCATTGACAACATTACCGTTGAAGTGCCAGCGGGTACTACTATTTTACAAGCCGCTAGAAAAATTGGCGGTGAAGTAGCGCCTCCTGCAATGTGCTTTTATAGCAAATTAAAAGGTAGTGGTGGTAAATGTAGAACCTGTTTAGTGGAAGTATCTAAAGGTTCTGAAAAAGATCCTCGTCCAATGCCAAAACTAGTTGCTTCTTGTAGAACAACAGTAATGGATGGAATGGAAGTAAAAAACATTACCAGCGAAAAAGTGGTGGATGCAAGAGCAGGTGTAGTAGAGTTTTTATTATTAAATCATCCGTTGGATTGTCCTATTTGTGATCAGGCAGGTGAATGTCATTTACAAGATTTAAGTTTTGAACATGGTAAGTCTGGAACAAGATATGAGTTCCAAAGAAGAACATTCAAAAAGCATAATTTAGGTAAGAATATACAATTGCATATGACGCGTTGTATTTTATGTTACCGTTGTGTATTCACTGCAGATCAATTAACCAATAAGCGTGAGCACGGTGTTTTAGACAGAGGAGATCATGCTGAAATTGCAACACATATTGAAAAGAGCTTAGACAATGAATTCATTGGAAATGTGATTGATGTTTGTCCAGTTGGTGCATTAACCGATAAGACATTTAGATTTAAAAATAGAGTTTGGTTCTTAAAACCAATGGATGCACATAGAGATTGTCCAACTTGTTCTGGTAGAGTGACTTTGTGGAATAGAGGAGATGAAGTATTTAGAGTAACTGCAAGAAAAGATGAGTGGGGTGAAATTGAAGATACACCAGAGGGACAACCAGGATGGATTTGCAACACTTGTAGATTTGACAAGAAGCAAAGTTCTGACTGGGTAATTGAAGGTCCTCGTGAAATTAATAGACATTCAGTGATAGCTCAAGGTCATTACGCAGGTAAGATTGGTACAACCAAACCAAAGGAAACTTTTACTGCAGTAAATGATGGAAGAACCCCTCATTTATTAATGGATATTCATGACCAAAGCGAGGTGAATCAACCTAATATTCATTTGAGTGAGATCAAGGGTCCTTCACACGGAGACACATTTAACAATAACAAAGCTTAATTGATTATAGCATGACACTTCTTTCATTTGATTGGGCATTTATCATAGAAAAATTAATAATGATTGCCATTATTGTTTTTGCTAGTTT
>CALCEA010000110.1 GCA_937900675.1 uncultured Chitinophagaceae bacterium | reverse complement strand
GGAACGGTATTCCTTACTCATTTTACCAAACTCTGCTTGGTTATTAATGATTTCTGGATTGGTCAAAGCCACCCCTACTTGGTCAAATCTAGCTTTTATGGCTTCTAATTTATCTAACATAGTCGTTTTTCTGTGCGCAAAAATAGTTATTTTAGTTGTCAATTAAAACAATCCCTTCTTATGAAAATTTTAGTACCCCTATTTATGGCGCTTTCTATTGGAGCTCAGGCCCAATCTATACATTTTAAATCGGTAGTAGTAGATACGCATAATGATGCTGTGACTGCATGTATAGAGAAAAAAGTAAGCTTGGACCAAGATTTAAGAGGGATTAATCATTCAGATTTAAAAAGATTCAAAGAAGGCGGTTTAGATTATCAGTTATTCTCCATCTGGTGTGATGGCGACAAAAAGAACCCTTATGCATGGGCCATGAGAGAAATGGACACAATTGATGCAGTAGCTGCAAGAAATCCAGACAAAATGGTTGTTGCTAAAAACTGGGCACAAATTCAAAAAGCTTTAAAAGAAGGAAAACTAGTAGCGCAATATGGTGTGGAAGGTGGACATATGATTGAAGATGATATCAACCGTTTAGATACTTTTTATAAAAGAGGCGTTAGATATATGACATTGACTTGGAATAATTCTCCTAGTTGGGCAAGTTCTCATGCAGATGAAAAAGATCCAAAGTACACAGGACCAAGAGGATTGACTCTATTTGGAAAACAAATTATTCAAAGAATGAACAAGTTGGGAATCATTGTTGATATTTCACATGTGGGTGAAGCCACTTTTTGGGATGCTATTAAAACAACTACTAAACCAGTGATTGCATCACATAGCAATGCTTATAGTATTTGTCCGGTTACCAGAAATTTAAAAGACGATCAAATTAAGGCAGTAGGTAAAAACGGAGGAGTGATTCATTTAAATTTCTTCTCTGCGTTTGTAGATAGCACTTTTCAAGCCAAAAACATGGCATTTAGAAGAAGACATAAAGCAGAGTTAGACGCACTATTGGCCACAGGCATTCAACAAGAATATGCACAATCAACTATTGCAGAAAAATACAAAGAAGAATCAGATGCTATTAAACCAGATATCGAAGCGTTAATGAAACACTTGGATCATATTGTAAAATTAATTGGCGTAGATCATGTTGGATTAGGTTCTGATTTTGATGGCATTGATTCAGCTCCAAAACAATTAAGAACAGTGGTGGATTATCCAGAATTTACTAAAGCATTAATTAAGAGAGGCTATTCAGATACTGATATTGCAAAAATCTTAGGAGGCAATTTTTTAAGAGTATACCGCGCCAACAACCCTAATTAATAATGTAGCAATCGCTGCATAGTTTCTTCCAATCTTGCATTGGCTAGATATTGTTTCTCTAATTCCATATTAAAAGGAATAGGTGTATCCAATGAAGCACAGCGCATTACAGGTGCATCTAATTGTTGGAAACAATGTTCTCCAATCCATGCAGCAATATCTGCACCAATACCTCCTGTTAAATTATCTTCATGTAATACCAATACCTTATTTGTGGTAATCACTGCCTCAGCTATTGCATCATAATCTAGAGGCGCCAAGGATCTTAGATCCAAAATAGTTGTAGAAATTTCGGGATGTTGTTCTTGATAAGCTTTTGCCCACAAAACACCCATTCCATAAGTAATGATCGTAGCATCTGTTCCTCTTGAAATAAAATGCGCTTTACCAATAGGTAATTGATAATAAGCATCTGGAACTTCTCCTTCTAATTTTCTGTACAATGCTTTATGTTCGAAAAATAAAACCGGATTCGGATCTAATAAAGCTGCAATCAATAAACCCTTTGCATCTGCAGGACTACTTGGATACACTACTTTTAATCCAGGCACATGTGTAAACCATGCTTCATTAGATTGAGAATGAAAAGGACCTGCACCCACACCAGCGCCAGTGGGCATTCTCACAACCACATCTGCGTTTTGCCCCCATCTATAATGAATCTTAGCAAGGTTATTGACAATCTGATTAAAACCTACAGAGACAAAATCTGCAAATTGCATTTCCATCACCGATTTAATACCCTCCAAACTTAAACCCAATGCAGCACCTACAATAGCACTCTCACAAATTGGCGTATTGCGAACTCTTTGCTTACCAAACTTTTCTACAAAACCTTCTGTTACTTTAAAAGCACCTCCATACTCTGCAATGTCTTGACCCATGATCACCATTTCTGGATAGCGCTCCATGGTTTGCATCAATGCATCACTAATAGCTTCAATAAATCTTTTCTGTTGAAAATTTCCAATACTATCTTTATTCGCAAATACATCTTGATACACTTGCACACCCGTTTCAATAGTTGGCGCATATACATCTTGTAATTCTTCTTCTACAGAAATAGTAAAAGGAGCTGGCTCCATTGCTTTCGCTAAATCTTTTTCAATTTGATCCTTGATCTCGTTTTTAATTTCAGCTACCTGCATTTCATTCATCACTCCTTCACTCACCAAGTATTGCTCATAATTTTTAATGGGATCTTTTCTAGACCATGCTTCCATTAATTCTTTAGGGACATATTTTACACCACTTGCTTCTTCATGACCACGCATTCTAAAAGTGACACATTCCACCAAATAAGGTTTTTGATTATTAATGCAATAATCTCTTACACCTTTAATGGTTTCATATACTTCCAAAATATTATTGCCATCAATTCTAATACCCTCCATTCCATAACCCTTAGCACGATCTACTAAATGTTCACAAGCATATTGTTCATTGGTTGGAGTACTTAACCCATATCCATTGTTTTCAATAATAAATATCACTGGTAAATTCCAAACAGCAGCCACATTCAATGCTTCATGAAAATCACCTTCACTTGTTCCTCCATCTCCGGTAAACGCAATGGTTGCTTTTAATAAACCTCTTTGCTGATATGCCAATGCCACACCATCAGCTATGGCTAACTGTGGGCCTAAATGAGAAATCATCCCACATATATGATGTGCTGCAGAACCAAAATGAAAACTCCTCTCTCTTGCTTTACTAAAACCATCTCTATCTCCCTGCCATTGTTTAAATAAATCTACCAATGACATCTCACGAGAAGTAAAAACACCTAAGTTTCTATGCAAGGGCATGATCCATTCTGTTGGATCCATAGCCAATGTTGCACCCACTGAAATAGCTTCTTGTCCAATGCCACTAAACCATTTACTGATTTTACCTTGACGCAACAAAACCAACATTTTATCTTCTATCATTCTAGGCAATACCATTGAACGATACAAATGAATTAATTGTTGATTATCTAAAGACCCTCTTTTAAATTCCATCAAGCTTAAATTAGTGATTCAAATTTACCAAATAAAGCCCATAAAAAAACCCTCCAATTAGGAGGGTTTTTCTAATTACAATATCTAAGATTAATCTCTTGAATTCAATTTGCTCAAAAGCTTAAGAATCTCCAAGTATAACCAAACCAAAGTGACTAATAAGCCAAAAGCACCATACCATTCCATATACTTAGGGGCTCCCATTTCTGCAGCTTGTTCAATTGCATCAAAATCCAATAATAAATTTAATGCTGCAATACCTACAATAAATAAACTGATACCAATACTTAATGGAGAACTATCAAAAGCAAAGCCCATATTCACTCCAAATAGGCCTAAAATCCAAACAATTAAATAGAATAAACCAATACCCATAGTGGCGCTCATAATGATAGAACGAAACTTATTGGTTACAGTGATAATTCTAAAATTGTATAAAAGGAACATAGCCAATGCCACACCCATTGTTAAGCCTACGGCATGCAATACTAAATTGGGATAAGACTTTGCAAACATCTGATTGAAGAATGCACTAATACCTCCAATAAATAAACCTTCTAAAATTCCATAAGCAGGAACAATATATCCAGCCCATGTTGGTTTAAACATAATAACCAATGCTAAAATAAATCCGCCAATAGCACCCACTAACATTAAAGTTGTAGCAGTTTGAAAATTACCTTCTGCATATATATTCCAAATAAACATAGCAGAAGCCATTACCATCAACAATAAAAACCCAAACTTATTCATAGTTCCTCTGATGCTCATTACACCAAAAGAGCCAGCAGTTTCATGAAGGCTTTTATCAAAAATCTTTTCAGTTAATGTAGGATTCCCTGTTTTAAATGTTGACATAAAATTTTGTTTTATTTATCGTATATAAAAATACTACATATTGAATGATAAATAATCATCAGACAATATAAAAAATAGTTAATCCTATTTTTTTAAGCCAGGATAGCTTGTTAATTTTCTAAATTGGTAATTAGGATTGCGCTTTAGAAGACCAATCATTCTGGCTAATTTAGCAGAATCCACACTCGCTCTAAACTCATGATCGTGCATTAAAATTACCAGATGGTTCTTCGTTTTTGTTTTATTCAACAGCAATAAACTATCCGCTAATGCAGCTATTTTTTCCGGCGCATCAATCGGTCTTCCCGATTTATTAAAACGCCATTCCATATCCCAACCCACTACATTAAAACCAACACTATCCATTTTCTTTACCAATGGCCTAACCAATCCGCTAGCTCTTTTAATATTGGAGGTATTCCATGCATTATTCCCCGGCAACCTAGCAATATTATTATTGGTTTGTAAAATTCTACCTGCTTTTAAAAAATCTTCCAGAGATGAATCTGATTGATGATAGTAATTTAAATAATCACCATAAAATGCATGCGAATAACTATGATTGGCAATCAAGAATAATTTAGGGTTACCAGCAATTCTCTTGTACAAATTTTTGCCAAAACTACTTCTTGACTGATGGAAAGCCACTTCAAAAAAAGTAGCTGCTACCTGCTCTTGTTCGCAAATGGTAATACAGTTTCTAGTACCTGGCAATGGTCCATCATCAAAACTTAAATAAATGTATTTGGTTAAACTATCCACCACTGGTGCCGGAGCTATCTTTTGAATAGGTGCTACAGCAGCCGAAAATTGAGTAAAAAAATGAGCCGCGATGTATATTAGGTAACCAATCATATTTATCAACCTTGGAATGGCCGCAAAGTTAGCCAAGAAATAGGTATTTTAGGCATAAAAATGAAGGTTTTGCCCTTTGAAGCTTTACCTTTGCAGCAAACGGCTCAAAATGCAAAAAGATATTGTTTTACAAGATGTGGTGATCAAGTTCGCAGGGGATAGTGGAGATGGAATGCAATTAACTGGTCAACAATTTACCAATAATACTGCCTTATTAGGAATAGACTTAGCAACATTCCCAGATTTTCCAGCAGAGATTCGTGCTCCTATTGGAACCCTGCCAGGGGTTAGTGGATTCCAATTACATTTTAGTTCAGACAGAGTATACACTCCAGGAGATATTTGTGATGTATTGGTAGCAATGAATGCTGCAGCTTTAAAAGTAAATTTAAAAGGATTAAAAAAAGGCGGAAAAATTATTGCCAATATAGATGGATTTGACGCAAAGAATTTAAGATTAGCTGCATATCCTGATGGTATTAATCCATTAGAAGATGGAAGTTTGGATGGATACGAATTAACCAAAGTAGATATTACTAAATTAACTCGTGAGGCATTAAGCGCATACACAGAACTTGGAAATAAAGAAAGAGATCGTGCTAAGAACATGTTTGTATTAGGATTGATCTATTGGTTATACAACAGAGATTTAGATACTACCATCGAATTCTTAAAAGAGAAATTTGGCAAGAAAGAATATATTTTAAAAAGCAATATCGATGTATTAAAAGCAGGATATCATTATGGTGAAACTGCTGAATTATTTAATGCAAGATATAAAGTAGATAGAGCAAAGATGGAACCCGGAATGTATAGAAGCATTATGGGGAATCAAGCTTTATCAATGGGTTTAGTGGCTGCTTCACAAAAAGCAAACCTGCCATTATTCTTAGGATCTTATCCAATCACTCCTGCATCGGATATCTTACACGAATTAAGTAAGTATAAAAATTATGGAATTCGCACTTTCCAAGCGGAAGACGAGATTGCTGGTATTGGTGCAGCGATTGGCGCTAGTTATGGCGGATCAATTGGTTTGACCACTACATCTGGACCAGGTATGGCATTAAAGACAGAAGCTATTGGTCTAGCAACTATGTTGGAGATTCCATTAGTGATTGTAAATATTCAAAGAGGAGGCCCATCAACTGGATTACCTACTAAAACAGAACAAAGTGATTTGTTGCAAGCTTATTATGGAAGAAATGGTGAAGCCCCTATTCCTGTATTAGCAGCGTCTACACCAAGTGATTGTTTTCATATGGCATACGAGGCAGTGAGAATTGCATTGCAACATATGACACCAGTCATTTTATTAAGTGATGGATATATTGCAAATGGTGCTGAACCATGGAAGTTCCCAAATGCAAGTGAGATTCCTGCAATTGAAGTGAAATTCAAAACAGGTTTAGACGAGGGTGAAGCAAAATTCTTGCCTTATAAAAGAGATGAAAAATTAGCAAGACCTTGGGCTATTCCTGGAACAAAAGGATTAGAACATAGAATTGGAGGTATTGAAAAACAACACGAAACTGGAAATGTAAGTTACGATAGTGAGAACCATCAGTTCATGGTAAAAACAAGAGCTGCCAAAGTAGAAAAGATAGCTGACTATATCCCATTACAAACCATTGACAGTGGCGCAGAGAAAGGAAAAGTATTGGTATTAGGATGGGGATCTACTTATGGAACCATCAAGAGTGCGGCTTTACAATTACAAAGTCAAGGAAAGGAAGTAAGCCATGCACATATCAAGTACATGCGTCCCTTCCCTAAAAATCTAGGAGATATTTTGAAGAATTTTGAAACTGTTTTAATTCCAGAAATTAATAATGGGCAGTTGATCAAAATTATTCGTGATCAATATTTTGTAGATGCAAAAGGATATAACAAAATAATGGGTATACCAATTACTAAGCAAGAATTGGTTGCTGCCATAGAATCCTACTTATAAAAAATGGGTCTCCAAAAGGGACCCATTTTTATTTATTCATTTTCTGATAATATTTACAATAAGATTGAATCCCACATTGATCACATTTGGGACTTCTTGCAAGACATGCATACCTGCCATGAAGAATTAACCAATGATGTGCTTTATGTACTAGTTCTGAAGGAATATTTTTAATTAATTCTTTCTCTACCGCTAATGGCGTGGTAGCTGTTTGTGGCACTAAACCAATTCTTCTACTCACTCTATAAACATGGGTATCTACCGCCATATTGGGTTGTTGATCAATTACACTCGTAATTACATTCGCTGTTTTTCTGCCTACTCCAGGAAGCGTTACCAACTCTTGAATAGTCATAGGCACTTCGCCCTTAAAATTATCCAAGAGTAACTGACTCATTCCAATTAAATGCTTGGTCTTGTTATTGGGATATGAAATACTTTTTATTAAAGGAAACAAATCATCAAAACTAGCTTTCGCCATTTTTTGAGGAGTAGGATATTTTTTGAAAATAACAGGCGTTGTTAAATTGACTCTTTTATCGGTGCATTGAGCAGATAAAATAACCGCAACTAATAACTGGAAAGGATTTTCGTAATACAATTCTGTTTCGGCAACAGGCACATGCTCTAAAAAATAATCAATAACTGCTTTGTAGCGTTCTTGTTTTTTCATGTAATAAAAGCTTATTGAGGCTTTTCTGTATTGGTCTCTGTGCTATCTTCAAATAAATACACTTCCTCTCCTTCTCTTCTCAATAAATATCTTTCTCTGGCGTATTTCTCCACTGCAGCAGGATTGCTTTGCAGGTTTTCTAATTGCTTTTTGGTAAGACCAATTTCATCTTGATAATATTTTTTGGCAGCTTCTAGTTTTTCTAATTCCGCTTTTCTTTCTCTTTGTAAAAAGAAATCTCTTTGGTCAAAAAACAACATCCAAACTACAAAACCCAGCAATACTAAAAAGTATCGGTTAATTAATACAGGAAATATTTTTTTCAAGATGCTCATATAAAAGATTCTAGGTAAAAATAAGCTAGTTCAGATAATGCACAAAAAAAGAATGAGCCCCTACAGGAGGCTCATTCAAAAAATATATCAAGAGTTGGACTTGAAGTCGACAATTGATTACTTGCTACCGAACTTTAATTTGCCCTTTGTTGGAAAAACGCCAGTCTCGCCTAATTGCTCTTCAATTCGAATCAATTGGTTGTACTTAGCCATACGATCTGTTCTTGAAGCAGAACCAGTTTTGATTTGACCACAGTTTAATGCTACCGCTAAATCAGCAATCGTTGTATCTTCTGTTTCACCAGATCTGTGAGACATAATGGTATTGTAACCATTGTGTTGAGCTAAACTTACTGCATTGATCGTTTCAGTTAAAGTACCAATTTGGTTTACTTTAACTAATAAACCATTCGCAATTTTCTTATCGATACCAGTTTGTAAACGATTTACATTCGTTACAAATAAATCATCACCTACTAATTGACATTTTGAACCGATAGTGTCAGTTAAGTTTTTCCAACCAGCCCAATCGTCTTCTGCCATACCATCTTCAATAGAAACAATTGGATATTTCTTCACCCAAGATTCCCAATATTTAACTAATTGATCAGAACTCATTTCTTTACCAGAGCTCTTATGGAAAACATATTTCTTCTTCTTAGCGTTCCATAACTCACTGTTTGCAGCGTCCATGGCAATCGCAATTTGAGAACCAGCTTTATAACCAGCAGCATTGATTGCTTCTAATACTGTTTCAATAGCTTCTTCGTTGCTTTGAATGTTTGGCGCAAATCCACCCTCATCACCAACATTTGTGCTATATCCTTTCTTCTTTAAAGTGCTTTTTAACTGATGGAAAATTTCAACCCCCCATCTTAAACCTTCGCTAAAGCTTGGAGCACCTACTGGCATTATCATAAATTCTTGGAAGTCAATTTTATTATCTGCGTGTGCACCACCGTTCAAGATATTCATCATTGGCATTGGCAATGTTCTTGCATTGGTACCACCAATATATCTGTATAATGGTAGATTAGCTTCTTCAGCAGCTGCCTTTGCAACAGCCATAGATACTGCTAAAATAGCGTTAGCACCTAATTTAGCTTTGTTAGGTGTACCATCTAATTCAATCATTACTTGATCGATAGCAGCTTGGGAAGTAATATCAAAACCTGTAATACCATTAGCGATAATAGTGTTTACATTTTTAACTGCTTTCAAAACACCTCTTCCTAAATATTTTTTCTTGTCGTTGTCTTTTAATTCAACTGCTTCGTGAATACCAGTGCTAGCACCACTTGGTACAGCAGCACGGCCTAACGCGCCTTCATCTGTTAATACATCTACTTCTACTGTAGGATTTCCACGGCTATCTAAAATTTGTCTTGCTTTGACATCAACAATGTAACTCATAGTTTGATTATTTATTTTCTAAAATATTGTACTGTTTGAGAACGCAATTTACACCCATTTTTTTTAATGGGTAAGCAATTTGAAGATTTCTTCTAAACTAGCTTCTTCTGTGTGTAATCGTTCTATATTCAATCCCATATCCAAAGCAAACTGCATCACTATTTTCTTAACATCCTTACCCTCAGCGGTTTTAACAACTAACAGGTGTTTGTCAATTCTCACAATATCTATTGATAATTTTGAAAGATGCTCTTTCAAATGTGAAATTTCTTCCTCAAAAAGAATATGCAAATGGTTGGTCTTGGGCTTAAGTAATTCTTCAATAGGTTCATTTGAAACTAATTTACCTTGATGCATCACAAGTACTCTATTACAAACTGCAGCCACTTCTTGTAAAATATGCGACGAAAATAAGATCATTGATTGCTTGCTGATTTGCTTGATCACTTCTCTTATTTCAATTAACTGATTCGGATCTAAACCAGAAGTAGGTTCGTCTAATAATAGTAAGGCTGGTTGATGAATCATTGCAGCAGCAATACCTAATCTTTGTTGATATCCTTTAGACAGTTCCCCGATTTTTTTATGCTGCATTAATCCTAATTGCAAAAAATCAATCAGTTCTTTTATTCTCTTACTTAGATCTTGTACTTGATGAACATTACCCAAAAATTGTAAGTACTCCTTAACATATAAATCTTTGTACAAAGGATTGCTTTCTGGCAAATAGCCAATTAACTTTTTAGCTTCAATTGAATCAACCTGAACTAAATGATGATTGATGGTAATCTTTCCCGCATCAGGCGTTAAAATTCCTGCAATCATTTTAAGCGTTGTACTCTTTCCTGCACCATTAGGTCCTAAGAAACCTACAATTTCACCGGGATGCAGTTCAAAAGAAATATCATCCACCGCTTTTTGGCCAACATATTGTTTTTGAATATTACTTACAACTAAAGACATATTCAAAATTACATCCTTTCTATGGCTAATCCATTATTTCTTT
>CALCEA010000109.1 GCA_937900675.1 uncultured Chitinophagaceae bacterium | reverse complement strand
CAAAAAGTAGGAGAGGAAGCAGTAGAAACCGTTATTGAGGCAAAAGACCATAATGACGAGCTTTTTATTGGAGAAGCTGCAGACTTACTATTTCATTACCTAATCTTATTGCAAGCCAAAGGCTTTAGCTTATCCGATATCACCAAAGAATTGGAGAAAAGGCATAAGGCATAATTGCTTATATTTGACTATTCAATCAAAACACAATGAAAAAAATTCTATTAGGTTTCATAGCCATTGCAAGTTTTCAAGCCATCATGGCTCAGGGTTTACATATTACTGCTAATCTTAAAAATGTGCCAGACAATACCACAGTAAGTTTAATTGATGGTATGGCAAATAAAGTAGTGGATTCAGCAAAAGTGACAGGTGGTGCTTTTCAATTAAAAGCAACAGTTGCCTCTCCAGGAATATTTGTGGTTTCTTTTGCCGGAATGCAAGCGCAAATTCCCATGTTTGTTGGCAATGATCAATTAAGCATTTCAGGAGATTTAAAAGATGCTAAAAATATGATCTATCAAGGTTCTGTTACACAGGATCTTTATTTACAATATATGAAAGTATTGACTCCTCAAATTGAGGGGTTGTTTGGAGCAAAAAATGTAGGAGCAACAGCTACAGGAGCAACTAAAGATTCTGCTTTAAAACAAGTTACTTTAAGAGAAACTGGTATTGCAAATTCATTGACTGAATTAATGAAGGCAAATAACCAATCTCCAGTATCTACTTTATTCTTATTGCAGGTAACTAATTTTGTACCAGCAGTAAAAGAAAACTTAGGCACTTACTATGATTTATTAAGTGGTGCAGCGAAGACTGGCCCATTTGCTGATTATATTACTAAAACTATTGCTACAGCAGGTGTTGGTAATATTGGAACGGTACTTCCAGATTTCAAACAAAATGATGTGAATGGTAAATCTGTGAGTTTGTCTTCTTTTAGAGGTAAATATGTATTAGTTGATTTCTGGGCAAGTTGGTGTGGTCCTTGTAGAGCTGAAAACCCAAATGTGGTAAAAACTTACAATGAATTTAAAAATAAAAACTTCACAGTTTTGGGTGTTTCTTTAGACCAAGACAAGGCAAGATGGTTGGAAGCAATTAAGAAAGATGGCTTAACATGGACACATGTAAGTGATTTAAAATACTGGAACAATGCTGTGGCTGTTCAATTTGGTATTCAAAGTATTCCTGCAAGTTTCTTAATTGATCCTAATGGAGTAGTTATTGGAAGAGATTTAAGAGGAGAGGATTTAACCAGAGTGTTAAATGAGAAGATCAAGTAGTCTTTTCTATTTAGATATTAAAAAAGCCCTGATTATTTCAGGGCTTTTTTGTATTCAGCTTCATCGAAACCTAGTGTTAAAATTTTTCCATCTTCTTCAATTAAAGGCCTTTTAATAATAGAGGTCTTTTCCATCATCAGGGCAATGGCTGCTTTTTGAGTGCTGATGCTTTCTTGTATTTCTTTGGGCAATTGTCTCCAAGTAGCCCCTTTTTTATTAATCAATGCTTCCCATCCAAGTTGTTTACACCAATTCGTTAACTGGGTTGCAGTGATTCCTTTTTTCTTGTAATCATGAAATTCGAAATTCACTTTATTGGCTTTTAACCAATCCAAAGCTTTTTTAACGGTATTACAATTGGGAATTGCGTAAACTGTTTTCATCATGCTATTTTAAATATTTTTTTCCTAACCAGCTATCCTGAATGGGTTGCATCCAATTGGCTTCCATATCGGCTTTATTGTTCACCAAATTATTAAAATACAAAGTGCTAGGAGATAACAAGCCATTTTCTAAAGCATATCCAACTTGCGCTAGTGGAATAGTTTGTACTTTATCTTTTACCCAAAATGCTAGTAATTCTCTATTAAACATTTGTACACCAGTCATTTTCTCAATCTCTTTAATCACTCTTACAGAGCTATCTGTACTGCAGCCGCTCACTGTTGTAACCGCTTCATCTGCCATCATTATAATAAACTGGCCGTATAATGCAGTAGCAAATCCTTTTACATCTGTGCCATGACTTTTCCAATTGTCTACAAAAGCTTCTAATACGGGCTCAATAGCAAATAATTCACCCATGGTAAAAGTTCTGTTAGATTGATACACCCATAATTTAGATTGTGGGTGAAAGTCTTCAGGTAATATAGTAGCTAGATCAACTATCATTTTTATAAATTTATTTCTTCCAATTCAACCGCTTATTGGATTGCTTGAGCAACAATTTCCGCAATATCTAATACATCCATTTTCACTTCCTCATTTCTATTTTTAATACCATCAGTCATCATGGTATTGCAAAAAGGACAAGCACTTGCTACCATGGATGCTTTTGTTTCAATTGCTTCATCTGCTCTTTCGGTATTAATTCTTTTATCGCCTTTTTCTTCTTCTTTAAACATTTGCGCTCCGCCTGCTCCACAACATAGTCCTTTAGACTTACAACGCTTCATTTCACGAAGTTCCATATCCAAACTCTCTAATACTTTTCTAGGGGCTTCATAAATATCATTTGCTCTTCCTAAATAACAACTATCATGATAAGCAATGCTTTTTCCTTTCCACTCATTGCTGTCAGTGAATTTTATCTTTCCTTGTTCTATCAATTCTTGTAAGAAAGTGGTGTGATGGATTACATCATAATTACCTCCTAATGCAGGGTATTCATTTTTTAAAACATTAAAACAATGCGGACAGGTAGTTACAATCTTTTTAATGTTATATGCATTCATTACTTGAATATTCTGATAAGCCATCATTTGAAACATGAATTCGTTTCCGGCTCTTCTTGCAGGATCTCCAGTACAAGCTTCTTCTTTGCCAAGTATCGCATATTCCACTCCAGCTTTATCCAAAATAGTGGCAAATGCTTTGGTAATTTTTTGAGCTCTTTGATCAAAGCTGCCTGCACATCCTACCCAAAACAATACCTCTGGTTCTTTACCAGCGGCAAGAAATTCTGCCATTGTTGCTACTTTCATATAATTACTATTAGGCTTGATTGGTCCAGGCATCTCTATCATCTGGAGAGAATTTCCATGGAGCAAAATTATTTTCAATATTACTAAACATGCCATTCCATTCTGCTGGGGCATTGCTTTCTTCCATAATTAAAGATCTTCTTAATTCAATGATAATATCTAATGGAGAGATACTTACAGGGCATTCTTCCACACAAGCATTACAGGTGGTACATGCTCTTAATTCTTCCACAGAAATATAATCATGTAATAAAGACTTGCCATCTTCTTTCCAAGTTGGATCTTTTTGAATTTGCTTTCCAACTTCTTCTAATCTATCACGAGTTTTCATCATGATGCTTCTTGGACTTAATAGTTTCCCAGTTAGATTGGCAGGACATGCAGCTGAACATCTACCACACTCTGTACAACTATAGGCATCCATTAAATTCTTCCAACTTAAATCCATTACATCTTTAGCGCCAAATTTGTCTGGAGCAGCAGCACCTGCTGGAGCAAGCTCTGGTTGCATAGCATACAATACTTCATTTTGAACAGATTCCATATTTTGCATCTTGCCCTTTGGTTCTAAAGAAGCATAATAAGCATTAGGGAAGGCCAATATAATATGTAAATGCTTGGAGTAAGGCAGGTAATTCATAAATGCATAAATACCCACAATATGCATCCACCATGCAGTATGTTCAATAGTAGCCAATTGACTTTCTTTAAAACCATTCAGCAGTGGTTTAATATAAGAAGACAATATAAAATGAGCTTCTGGATCTGCAGCATTCATGGTTAAAAACAAACTCATTAATACCACTTCAATAATCAAAATAATATTGGCATCAGATCTTGGCCATCCATTTAAATCTTTGCTGATTAATCTTTTAATGGTCAAGAAATTTCTTCTAATAAAAAATATTATTACAGCGAATAATACCAGGCCAGCTAATATTTCAAAACTATTAATGAGTAAATCATAGCATTCGCCTAAAAGCGGAGCAAAAGCTCTATGTTTTCCTGTAAGTCCATCAACTATAATTTCTAATAGTTCAATATTGATGATGATAAATCCTAGATAAACAAATAAGTGCAAAATGGCTACTAATGGATTTTTGAACATTTTTTGTTGACCAAATGCCAATAGAGCAACCTGCTTCCATCTTTCCGAATTATTACCAGACAAATTCGCTGGCTTACCCAATAAAATATTTTTTCTGATAGCCCATAAATTCTTTCCAAATAAAAAGAAGGACCCTATTGTAATTAGACCAAAAATGATCTCAGCAATCCATGCCATAAGCTGTTTTTAATTGTAATGAACAACAATGACAAATTTAACCCATTTT
>CALCEA010000108.1 GCA_937900675.1 uncultured Chitinophagaceae bacterium | reverse complement strand
TTGCGACTTCGTTTCAATATAAGAATTGTTATTATTGTTTTTTAAAGAAACAGTGAGTTCATTTAATGAAGTTATATCCCATTTTCCAGTGTAACCATCGCTATCTTTGAAACTGCCATTAGCATAAAATACTTTGTTATATAGCTTATCTTTTGCAGTTAATTTTAATGGAGTATTATTAATTACTAACGAATCTAAATACCATGTATGTTCAGTATTATGGTAGTTCCCTGAACCCGAAAGCAAGTATTTTTGAAAATTAATATCGTTCAAAAATTCACTTTTATTACAACTTATTAAAACTATTAAAGATAAAAATAAAATATACTTTTTCATGTTATTTAAATATTTTTCTTGAATAGATTAAATTAAATGTTATATAGGAATCTGATGGATTACTTGGCGAACTCCTTAGTCTACCGGGTGTTATATAATCAGAGGTTGGATTTGAGAAAAATACTGCTGCAGCACCATTGGTTTTATTCTTTTCATACAATAAAATAGGATCTGGATAAAGATCTGCACCTACATCATCTATGTAATCAGAAAAGGTTCTATGATAAGACAACATAAAACCTAATGAACTTTTGTTGGAAAAATTAACATTTGCCCTGTATGAAAGCATTAATCCTAAAGTATTTAAAGAATATGGAGTTTTTCCCGGAACAATTGTTTGTCCGCCAGTTCCTAAAGGCTGTAAATCATACACAACATTTTTATATGAAGATGTAGGATTAAACTTTATCATTTCTATTCCAATTCCAAAGAAACTATTATAAAATATATTTCTTTTATTATTTTCACTTTCAGAAACCCTAAACTGTATATACGGGGTTAATGTTATCATATTAGTTGTAAAATGAAAACCTCTTGCAACTTCATCTAAATTAGTCGAATTGTAATCTATATTACCTAGTTTAAAATAGGAAAACATCAATGATGTGCTAAGATTTTTTGTAAAATAATAAGTTCCAATTAAGCTATTATTAAGAGTAACTTCATTTTTAAAAATAGAAGGTGAGCTAATAGTTCCTGTAAACATTGATCCTCCAGTTGCAATAGAATACTCAAAATGTTTTTTAAATATTGGTGTTGTAAATGGTTTTTTAGCAGATAAATCCTCAAGTCCTTTTATATTATTGATTGAGTCTATTTTAGTTTTTTGTAGATAATATTTAACTAAGTATTTTTTATACCCAATTTTTATATCTGGCAATGAAACATATTCAAAATCTGTCATATTCTGGAATAAAAAATAACCACCATATCTACTATAACTGGAAGGTTCTATAAGTTCAATTTTTACATTGAACTTATCAACTAAAGTTGTATTATACTTTAATCTAATTTCATTTTCTAACAAAGTTGTGTCATTTTTTAAATTGATATACTTTACTATCATATTTGAAAAATCAACTTCTTTATTACTTCTAAATATAAATGATCTTAAATTATTTGACCCAGTCAATGTATCTTGTATTTCAATACCACTCAAAGCATTAAATATTCTATAAACATGCGTATGAATATTATTTAATGGAAGATTTAAATATGGCTCTAAAATCAATTTGGGTAAAGTATAGTTTTTTTCTTGATCATATATGCCTTCGTAAATTTTATATTTATTATTATCTCCCCAGTAATTATTTTTAAATATCATTGATTTTTCTGTGCCATAAATACCCATGTTTGCTAAATGAACTATCGTGTCAGTCAATATATCCACAAGATTATTATTAACGAAACTATTCTTTTCAATTGTAGGTGTAAATTTTTTATACATTTGGTCAACTCTTCCATAAATCATATTATTCGCAATATTATATGTCTTTGAACCATATATCATGTTATTAATAAAAACGTTTTGATTTATATCAAAATGTATTTGATCACTTTTTAAATCTTCAAAATACAATGCAGCCTTGTTATCCGAAAAAATATTATCAGTCAATTCAAATTGTACATACAATGAGTCATTGATTGCAAAAGGAGCATTAAGTACTTGTATTAAAGAAACTTTACCAATATTTCTTTCAAATTTATTATGAGTAATTGAAACTAAATTTCGTTTCCAACCAAAATCAAAATATAATGGCATTTGAAGTCCCCTAAAGATCACATTATTTATTAGTATACTTCTTTCATTATTATTATTAATAATAAGCCCCACTCCCTCTGCATTTCTCTTTCCATACAATTCAATGTCATACTTATTACCAATCATCTCAACCAAACCACCACATATCAAAGTACCATTATCAATAAACTCTATTTTGGCACCACTATCTACTTTTAAACTACTATTAACAGTTACCATACTATTAATAATATGCCTACCCTTTGCAATCACTAGTTCGTCGTAATTTCCAGAAATTGTGTCTTGAGCAGTAACAACCATTCCAGAGCTAGTAATTAAGAATAATAATATGTACAGCTTCTTCATTTAAATTATATTTAGTTGGTAATTTTATACATGATTGGCGGTGGCTTTCTTGATGTCCCATCAAATAATGCTACATTAATGTTATCAAAAATGATATAGTCGTTTTTCTCTAAATTAGCAATCAGTCTCTGCGTATTGGATTGAAATATTTCACCATAATTGATTACAGATTCAGCATCCGTTCCAGAATGAACCCTTAGCACCCTATAACTATTTATTCTACCTGGAAAAAAATTTAAATTATAAATAAATAAATTCGCTTCTAGTCTTTCTGAATTACCTAAATCTCTCATACTTATATTAAAATTTCCCAAATTTTCACCTTTAACTCTTAAAATAGGATCTGGTAATTTGTTTGCGGTAATTTTCTTTTCGAAAAGTAACTTTCTTGTTCCTGATCTTAAATCATAAAATTTTAAATTGTACTCACCTACTCTATTGAAATTTGCAATAAAGTTTTTATTAGCACTAGCAATATTTACTTTAGGTGTAATTTCAATGTCTACATCTTTTCCTATCTCAAAATCAAATTCACTAAACAAAGTCGTATTTAACCCTGCAAAAATGTTTTCAGTATGAATCGTTTTTAAAATTTTATTAAAAATATCGTCAATGACTATATCACTTGTTTTGGTATTTTTCATTTCAGTAGAAGTATATTGCTGAACTGGCTCTTTAGCTTCTCTAGCAATTACTTTTACATTATTCTTCAACTCATATAACGCAGGATTCTTCTTTGAAAAGAAAGTAGGTAGATATCCGATTTCTTTTAAAGCAGCTTCTTGGTATAATAGTTGAGTATGTGTTATTAATAATTTAATTCTCACCAACTGCATATAATTCATCGCAGTAGGCTTATGCAAAAACAAATAAGAGTCCCATAATTGCTTTTTACCTTTAAAGTTCACTATACTATCTGCAATAGGTACAAATTCTTCTAAATATGATGGTATCTTATATGGAGATTCATTGATATATTTAGATAATTCAAACAAATCTTTCTTTATTATAGGTAACCCTTGATCACTTTTTAATATTTTCTCAATTAAATTCCTTCTATTAAACTCAGTTTCCAAACTCCTTCCTTGCTTTTTAAATTCAGAATTTATCAGATTTAAAATATCATTAAGCTTATTGTAACTCTGATTTAATCTTGTTCTAATTAATAAATAAGAATGCGCTTTTGCATTGGTATCTAATTGACTGAAATTATTTTGAATTATGGTATTACTTAGCTCAATCTTCTTTCTATTCTCTTCATCTAGTATCTCAAAAGATTTTATGGAATAAGAGTTAGAATCTAAAATGGAAATTTTAATATTCAACACAGAAAAGCACACAAATATGATATACAATAATGTAACAATTTGTGTTCTTTTTAAATCCGCTCCATTTCCACTTGCCGCCATAATTGAATCTTATATTTTTATTACTTATATAATAATTTCTTACAAGCTAATGCAAATTCAACTTGTTTAATATTAGGAGTTACTTCATATTTATTTATGTAGCTTATATATTTACTATAAATATCCTTAATAGAATTCTCTTTATCTGCATCAAAAAAATCTATTAAAATAGATATATCAACAAATTTCAATTCCATTAATTGTTGCTGCAACACTAACATTGATTTACAATTTTGAATATATTGCTCATCAAAAATTTCAAAATATTCATACACCCTATTATCTTCTAATAGAATGTTATCCATGTTTAATGATAACTTTTCTTCTAATTTAAAGTCCTTCCTATCTAATTGAGGTATAACTAAAATTTTTCTAAATACATCTTTAGCAATATGCTTGTTAGTAAACGAAGCAAGTAATAATATTATTGATTGTATTTGTTTTAATGAATGATCACTTTCTATATGATATTCTAATGATTTATACTTTTCTATGAAAAATAATTTGGTTTGATCATTCTTATCGAATAATATCTGAACCATTAAAGCCAATGCCTCTGAATTTTGCTTGTCAAAACGCTTAATTAAGTAATCTAAAAGAATTTCATTTTTTAACTTAATAAATGGAGCTAAAAAATCTAAAGAAGGGCTTACAATTAATTCGTTTAAATGAAATTTTTGACAGTAATTTTTTAATGGCAATGAACTTCCAGTAAATACCTGCATTTCATTCGATTTAGCATTTCTTATGAAATGATGATTACCTTCAGAATACAATACAAATTGATCAAAGAACCCTTTATACCTATATGGCTTAAAGGCCAATAGAATTACTTTCAAGCCCTCTTCGCTTATCATAGAAGGCTGTTCAATAGATAACTCTCCAATGCCTGATTCTGGCAATCTTATATCATAAGACTTCAGTTGAGGAATATTTTTTTGGGGAACTACTTTTTTACCAAATAAGTCTAAAAACATTTGAGACACCATCGCATATTGCTCTTCACTTAATGAAGCCCAATCTGGTTGATAAAAAATATCTTTGGGGAAGGATATAATACCCAATTTATCTAATTGCCAGAGAAGATCAGGCGCAAATTGATTGATTGGTTCTTGTGTTACAGAGATATTTGCTTCTTGTTGGGGGAAGGATATTGACTGATTGACATTATTATCTATTGCCTGTGGTAAGACATAACTATGAATTAACTGATCGTTGATTTTTTCTGTTTCAAAAGAAACAACTTTAAGATCTTCCTCTTGTTTTAAATGATGATCAACTTCAACTTCTGATATTAATTCGTTATGATCTTTATTGATAAATTTAATGGAAGAAACACCAAATACAACCGCCTCCATAGTAAGTCCAACCGTCATAAAAATATCCTGAACCTCCCATTCAAGTAATTTGGCAATTACTCCAATTAAAATAACTACTGCACCTAAACTATAAAATAGGTTGAGGATATCTAATTTTTTTGCGCTAGTACCTTTATTTGCCATAATGCGTTACATTTTAACTCTCAGGAGTAAACCTCAATTTGATCTTTTAGAAGCAGAGGTTTTTTAAGATATAACTATGGATTAATTTTTGATACCATAGAGCTAATTCAGAAAACCAATAACTTACATATGAATTAAATCGAGTTATTATTTTATAACGTAATATAACATCACATTTTTATGTTAAGAAATAATTCTAGTACTAATTTCAAATTACTGAGTTAACTTTCATATTACATTTAAAATATATAATTTATACA
>CALCEA010000107.1 GCA_937900675.1 uncultured Chitinophagaceae bacterium | reverse complement strand
ACTTATTCATATACTTTTTAAATTGAGTGCAAAAGTACTTAATTTTGTAAGAAATTCAGTGTATGCCCATCATTGCTCCTTCCTTATTAGCTGCCGACTTTTTAAGATTAGGCGAAGCTTGTAAAATGTTAAATGAATCTGAGGCTGAATGGTTTCACTTAGATGTAATGGATGGAAGTTTTGTTCCCAATATTAGTTATGGCCTACCTGTTATTGAGCAAATCAAAACCACTACTAAAAAAGTAATGGATGTACACTTGATGATTGTGTCTCCAGAAAAATATATTGCTGATTTCAAAAAAGCCGGAGCAGATATTTTAACCGTGCATTACGAAGCATGTCCGCATTTACATAGTACTTTACAACAAATCAAAGCACATAGCATGAAAGCTGGTGTTGCATTGAATCCACATACATCAGTAGAGTTATTGAAAGATGTTATTAAAGACATTGATGTTGTATGTGTAATGAGCGTGAATCCTGGTTTTGGCGGACAGAAATTCATTGAGCATACTTATGAAAAAGTAAAAGCCCTAAAGAAAATTATTAATGATTCTGGTGCTTCTACCCTTATTGAAATTGATGGTGGTGTTACCCAAAATAATGCTGCTAAATTAGTGGCTGCTGGCGCTGATGTTTTAGTTGCGGGCACTACTGTATTTAAAGCAGCAGACCCCAAACAAATGATTGCTACTTTACAATCAGCCAAATAAAATCAAAAATCAAGTATTTGTATAAAATACTAAAATGAACTGAATGTTATCATTTTAGTAATCCACAATTGTGCGTATTTATTACTTGTATTTATAAACTCTGTCTTTTAAATTGTGTTAGTAGATTTAATAACACACTAACCCTTTAAATTAAATCCCTTGACTGACACTATTATCAATCTAGAGACAGTTAATCCCATTGAATTCTTTGGCGTTAACAATAACAAATTCGATATCTTAAAAAAGAAATTTCCTTTATTAAAAATTTTATCAAGAGGAACTCAAATAAAACTAAGTGGTGCACCAGAACAAATAGAAGCAGCCAAAGAAAAAATAGATTTAATCATTCAATATATGGAGCGCAATGGCCATTTGAGTGAAAATTATTTTGAACAAATTTTAGGAGGTGATGACGCAGAAGTAATTGACAATTTTGTTGACAAAAATCCAAATGAAGTATTGGTTTTTGGACCAAATGGAAAAACAGTTAGAGCAAGAACTGCGAATCAAAAAAAGATGGTTGCTGCAGCAGATAAAAATGATATTGTTTTTGCGATTGGACCAGCGGGTACTGGTAAAACCTATACTGCTGTTGCATTAGCGGTGAGAGCATTAAAAAATAAATTGGTTAAAAAAATTATTTTAACAAGACCTGCTGTGGAAGCTGGAGAAAGTTTAGGATTCTTACCTGGAGATTTAAAAGAAAAAATTGATCCCTATTTAAGACCATTATATGATGCATTAGACGATATGATTCCTGCAGATAAATTAGGATATTATATGTCTACAAGAACCATTGAAATCGCACCACTCGCCTACATGAGAGGTAGAACTTTGGACAATGCATTTATTATTTTGGATGAATCACAAAACGCCAATGATTTACAGATTAAAATGTTTTTAACTCGTATTGGCGCCAATGCAAAAGCCATCATTACTGGTGACCCTACCCAGGTGGATTTACCAAGAAATCAAAGAAGTGGTTTAGAAAAAGCATCCCGAATTTTAAGAGATATTGAGGGCATTGCCCATATCGAATTAGACGAGGAAGATGTGGTAAGACATAAATTGGTGAAAGCGATCATCAAAGCCTATGACAGGGAAAGAGAAAACGAGACAGAGAACTCCTATCACAGATAATACAATATTACAATTTTTTATTATACATAAGTAATTGAAAAAATCATTTTGCTACTATTTGTTAATAAAAACTTAAAACCGCATATCTTATTATACAGTTTCTTTTAGTTTCTTTGCAGCACTAAAACAAACAACAATCAGGTATGAAAACAATCGGGAAATTTCTCCTTTCGTTATTGGTGCTTACATCAGTAGCATTTGGAGCAAAAGCTCAAGAAACTACTTCTGAGATCCAGGGTACAGTTTTGAGCGGTAAAACAGCTATAGCTGGTGTTACCATTGTAGCAATTCATGAACCAACTGGTACGAAGTACACTACTTCTACTCGTCAGGATGGTCGCTACAACTTGACTAACTTGAAAATTGGTGGACCTTACTCCATCAGTGCATCTTTTGTAGGCTTCAAAACAGAAACTGCAAATGATATCAACTTAACATTAGGTCAAGCACATAGACAAAATTTTTCTTTAACTGAAACTTCTAACACTTTAAAAGAAGTGGTAGTAAGATCAGGTTCTGACAGAGTTTTCAGTGCGAACAGAACTGGTGGTCAAGAAACTATCAACAGAAGATTAATTGAAGGTACTCCTACTACAACAAGAAGCTGGAAAGATGTAACTAAATTAGTTCCATCTGCAAACGGTACTTCTTTCCAAGGTATCAGTTCTCAATTAAACAACATCACAGTGGATGGTGCTAACTTTAATAACTCATTTGGTTTAGCAGGTGATATTGGTGGTCAATCAGGTGCGCAAGCGATCTCTTTAGATGCGATTGAGCAAATCCAAGTAAACACTTCTCCATTCGATGTAAAATATGGTGGTTTTAACGGTGCTGGTATCAATACTGTTACTAGATCAGGTAAGAACCAAACATTTGGTTCTGTGTATGAATATTTCAAGAACAAGGATTGGCAATCATACAAAGTTGGTTCTATCAACTTACCAAAGCAAGAATTCAATTATGATTTAAAAGGTTTCACAGTAGGTGGTGCTTTAATTAAAAATAAATTATTCTACTTCATCAACGGTGAACAAGAAAGCAATACAGTTCCTGGTACAAGCTGGGTAGCTGCTGACGCTAATAACACTCCAAATGGTACTACTGTATCAATTGCTAAGGCAGCTGATTTAGATGCATTAGCTTCTTTCTTAAAATCTAAGTATAGTTTTGACCCAGGTCCTTACCAAGGTTATACATATGCTTCAGGTTCTAAGCGTATCACAGCTAAGATTGACTGGAACATTAACGCGAACAACACATTTACTATTAAGTACAACTACTTAAAGTCTTACTCTGAAATTCCACCATCTAACTCAGGTGCTGCGAATACTTCAATTGGTAGAAGACCAGGAAACACAGCAATGCCTTTCTATGGTGCAGGTTATGTAATTAATAATAACGCTGATGTAGTGATTGCCGAGTTAAACACTCGTTTCTCTAACAGTGCTAACAACAAATTACAAGTTGGTTATACTGCATTAAGAGATTTCCGTTCTTCTTTATCATCTAAAACAGATTTCCCATTAGTAGACATCTTAGATGGTAATGGAAACCCTTACACTTCTTTCGGTTACGAGCAATATACTTATGGTAACAAATTGAATACAGATGTATTTCAATTGAATGATGTATTTACAAAATATGTAGGTAGTCACGAAATTACTTTAGGTACTCAAAACGCTTTCAAGAAATACGCTAACGGCTTCTCTCCTTCTTATCAAGGTGTTTACCGTTTCAATAGCTTAGCTGATTTCTATGCTTCTGCTGCTGGTACTAAAGCTGCTGTTAGATATGATTTATCATATACTTTAGGTGGTGGTGAGTTCCCATTAGTAGGACCAAAGAGTTTAGAAATGGGTGTATTCATCCAAGATAAATGGAAGATCAAGGATAACTTCACTTTCACTTATGGTGTAAGAGCTGATTATACTCAATTCTACAATACATTCTTATACAATCCAGTAGTAGATACTTTATCTCAATTCTATAACGGAATTCATGCGAACACTGGTGCTGCTCCAAACACTGCAGTACAAATTTCTCCAAGAATTGGTTATAACTGGGATGTATTCTCTGATCAATCTTTACAATTAAGAGGTGGTACTGGTTTATTCCAAGGTGCTCCACCATTTGTATGGATTTCTAACCAAGCTTCTAACTCAGGTATGGCTTTATTCGGATCTATCAGCAATGGTACTGGATACATGTTCTCTCCTGATGTGAACGCTTACAGACCAACTGTAACTGCAGGTTTATCTCAATCTTATAGCATCAACGTTTCTGATCCTAATTATAAGTTCCCTCAAGTTTGGAAAACAACTTTAGGTGCTGATAAAAAAGTATTAGGTTTCACAGTTACTGTGGAAGCAACTCATATCAGAAATATCAATGCGACTGTTTTCCAAAATATCGTATTGCCTTCAACTGGTTTAATCACTTTAGCTGATGGTCGTACTCGTTTCCCAACAACTTCAGTATACCCATTAGGTGGATCTTCTAAGAGATCTGTGACTAACCCAGCTATTGGTAATGCAATCTATATGACTAACGCAAATGTTGGTTATGTAAACACTTTATTCGTTCAAGTTCAAAGAACTTTCAAGAACTTATTTGTAAGTGCAGCGTATAACTACCAAGAAGCAAAAGATGCAACAGTAAACGGTTCTACTGCATCTACTATGTGGGGTTCTAAGCCAGTGTTTGGTAACTCAAATGTGATCTCTCAAAGTTACTCTAACAACTATTTACCTCACAGATTCATTGCACAAGCAATTTACAAGTTAGAGTACTTGAAGAACTACTCTACTTCATTTGGTATCTTTGCTGAAGTTGCTCCTAACTATGTTACTTCTTTCATCTACAACGGTGATGTGAACGGTGACGGTTTCAACAACGACTTAATGTATATCCCAAGAAATGCATCTGAAATTGTTTTAGTAAATGCATCTGGTGATACAAGAACTCAACAAGAATTATGGCCTCAATTAAGCCAATTCATTGACAACCATCCTTATTTATCT
>CALCEA010000106.1 GCA_937900675.1 uncultured Chitinophagaceae bacterium | reverse complement strand
TGCTGATTGCTTTTCAAGCAAATGCACAAGACTTTAACAAAGTAAAAACAAGTGTATTAATCAATCAATATGATGCAGCAAAAGCAGATTATGATAAGATTATTGCAAAAAAACCAACTGCTGCAACAACTGCAGAAGGTCATTATTGGAAAGCTAAAATTTATAGTGGTTTAGCAAAAGACCCAAAGAATACCACTGCGCTTTCTGAAGTGAAAAAAGCAATTGACGAATACATCACAGCAGATGCAAGTAATAATTATGCTATTGCAAAAGAAAATGGTTCAGAGCCGTTTTTTGATTTGTATTTAAGCAATTTTAAAAATGGGGTAGCGGCTTTCAATGAAAAAAACTGGAAAGTAGCTGCTACAGAATTTGATCAAGCAGTAAAATACAGTGATATCATTTTTACGCAAGGATGGGCAACTTCTAAGCAAAAATTTGATACAACATCATTATTGTATGCTGGCTTTGCCAATCAAAATGCGAACAATGTAGATCAAACAATGGTTTATTATAAAAGAGTGGTTGATGCTAATATCAAGACTCAAGATGTACAAGATGTATACAAGTATATCTTATTACATTATGTAAACACAAAGGATAAAGCAAATTTTGATGCATTTTTAAAATTAACAGAAGCAGCATATCCTGAAGAAAATTGGTTTGATTATAAATCAGAATATATAGATAAAAACTATACACTTGCTGAAAAAATCAAATTATACGATGAGCAAGTAGCTGCAAACAATATTAGTGAAACTGAATGTTTAATGTTTGGTGATGCTTTCATAGCTGGAAAAAGCGAAACAGAAACAAGCGAAAACAATGATTTATATATCGCAAAAGCTGCAGATGCTTATAAAAAAGCATACAGTATAAATAGCAAAAACTTTACAGCTGCTTTTAACGCGGGTATCGCTTATTACAACCAATACACTGCTTTAGATGAAAAAGTAAGTGACAATATTCGTGCTTTACAAAAATTAAACGCGGAAAAACCTGCTGCGCCAAAAGATCCAAAAAAGAAATTAGCATTTGATGCTGCTTTTAAAGCACAAGTGGATTCTATCAAGAAATTGAATGCTTCTTATGATGCACCTATTAAAGCAAATGTAGATGCAGCAATCGAGTGGATTGAAAAAGCATTTAGTGCTGTAAAGGATAAAGAAAAATTAGAAAGAGTAGAGAAGAATGTTGCTGGTAGATCAGTTGACTTCTTAGCAACTTTATATCAATATAAAAGAGATAAAGTAAGAGGTAAGGATCAAAAAGCATATGATGCTTTAGATGCAAAATTCAACCAATTTGATCAGTTACACGATAAGTACAATAACTAATCAATTCAACTGAATATAAATATAAAAAGAGCCCCAAATTTGGGGCTCTTTTTTGTTGGAATAATTATCTAAATATTTACAGCATCTATTAATCTCTTAACACAACAGTTAATTTGTAATTCTTTGTTTCGTTGAAATCCACCATAATATCTTCATTACCGAATTTAAATACTGCAGAAACAGGGAACATTACATTTTGAAAGATATAGACATTTCTTTTTTGTTGGTTGGTTCTAGGGAACATTTCCTGATAAGATCCTTTATTAAATATATGTTCTGTCATGGTTGGTTTAGGCATTTCTCCAGCCAAAGTTGCTGAACCACCTGATACTGATTCTACACTAATTTCTATGGTATTGCCACTTGGATTAGCAGGTTCATAGGCAATAGAAGCATTGCTGATCATATAGGACTTGCTGACAATTTTGTAGGGGAATTCATATAAACCCACATATTGATCTTTTTTCCAGTAACCAACTAGGGTGCTGTCTTTACCAATAGCATTTTTTATGGTTAATTCACCATAACCTTCTTTTTTACCTTTTTTGAAGCTTCCTTTAAATACATTTCCAATGGTATCGGTTAAAACACCTTTGCCATCTGGTTGACCATTTTTTTGATCACCAACATAAGTGGTTTCTTTTTGAGTATTGCTTTGTGCATTTACCAGATTGAATTTTCCAAGCATTAATAATCCAAGAAGACCAACAATAGTTTTTAGTTTCATAATTGATAATTTTTAATGTCTTTTATAAAGGTAGGTTTTCTTGAAATGATACGAATAGGATAATAGCCTCATTTGGTTTAAATAATATATTTAACATAATGTTAATTATAAGATAAATTAATAGATGTAATTAACTAAGTCGATTGATTATAAAGAGATTAGTAATGATACTATTGTGCTCAATTAATCATTTTAGTAAATAGATTGCTAGAGGAAAGATTTGTACATTTATGTACAAAACGATTTCTTCATTTAAAGAATATAAATAACGATTGCTATGTCAAAACCAACTTCAAGACGCCAATTTGTTCAAAATGCTAGTATGACTTCTTTGGCTATTGGACTTAGTCCAGCTTTTATTAAAGCCCAATCCAGTGCTAAAATGGATACTGTTAGACTTGGTATTATAGGTACAGGATTCAGAGGTCAAAGCCATATTGAGATGCTTTGTCAAAGAAAAGACACCAATATTGTGGCATTTGCAGACCCCGATCTAAGAATGTTGGCGGATGCTCAAAAGATATTAAAAGAAGCTGGCAGACCAGCTGCAATTGAATATAGCAATGGAAAGGAAAATTACAAACAACTCTTACAACGCAATGATATTGATGCAGTTGTGATTGCAACACCATGGGAATGGCATATTCCTCAAGCCTTAGAAGCCATTAAAAATGGTATTATCCCAGGTGTGGAAGTTTGTGGTGCGATCAAATTGACGGATTGCTGGGATATTGTGAATGCAAGTGAAAAATCAGGTATACCTGTTATGTGCCTTGAGAATGTGTGTTATAGAAGAGATGTAATGGCCGTATATAATATGGTAAGAAAAGGCATGTTTGGGGAATTATTACACCTACAAGGTGGTTATGAACATGATTTAAGAGGTGTTAAGTTTAATAGCCCTAATTCAGCAGATAGCAATTCAGGTGTAGAATTCGGTGAAAAAGGATTTTCTGAAGCACATTGGAGAACCAATCACTCATTATATAGAAACGGCGAGCTATATCCAACCCATGGATTAGGCCCTGTAGCGATGATGACAGATATTAATAGAGGTAACCGCCTTACCAGATTATCATCGGTTGCAACCAAGGCTCGAGGTTTACATAAATATATAGTTAACCACCCCAAAGGCGGTGAAAATCATCCAAATGCGAAATTAAAATTCAAATTAGGTGACATAGTTACCACCCAATTACAAACTGCTAATGGAGAGACTATATTATTAACGCACGACACCAATTCACCTCGTCCTTATAATTTAGGCTTCCGTGTTCAAGGCACCCAAGGACTTTGGCAGGATTTTCATGCTGGAGAATTTAGTGCTGGACATATCTATATTGAGGGCGTTTCTAAAAAACCTCATCAATGGGAAAATCCTGAGACCTATTTAAAGGAGCACGACCATCCTTTATGGAAGAAATATGAAGCTGATGCAGTTGGAGCTGGTCATGGCGGAATGGACTTCTTTGTGGTAAATGCTTTTATTGAGTGTATTAAAAGAAAGGTAAATTTTCCATTAGATGTATATGATTTAGCAACTTGGTATGCGGTGACTCCCCTTTCTGAAAAGTCTATAGCTGAACATGGACAGGTTCAAGAAATACCTGACTTTACCAGAGGAAAATGGAAAAATAGAAAACCAGATTTTGCAATGAATCCTGATTATTAGGATCGATTGTCTAAAAAAGTTGATGATAAGCTTTTAACAAAGCAATCTGATTAATGGCCCGAACATAGTTCTGGCCATTATATTTTGCTCCATAATAGATATCATTATTTAGATGATCCGTTAAAAATCTTAATGCCTGCATATAAATCATAAAACTTCCGGCAAATTCAAAATGGTCTTTTTCAAAATTAGTGAGTAGATCATTCATGTGAAATAGATACCCATTTCGAATGGCCGTCCACCTACCCTTGTCTATTTGGACTAAATCAATATTGGATTCTTCTTCTGAAACATTGGGTAAATAGGTTCTGCACATATCCCCTACATCACTTATAAAATACCCAGGCATCACCGTATCCAAATCTATTACACAAATCGCATGTTGATCTTGGTCAAATAAAACATTGCTAATTTTTGTATCGTGGTGAGTTACTCTCAATAAAGCGTCTTGGTGAGCGATAAATGATTCATATTGTTGAACCAAATGTTCTTGGGAAATTAAGTAGTCAATAGCTTCCTTGGATGCTGCAATTCTCTGACTATTTCCGTTTTCTAAAGAGGATATAAATTGTTGGTACCTCAAACTTAAGTTGTGAAAGTCAGGCAAAGTGATTTTCACATCCTTAATTGGAAGTTTATTCAATTTAGAAGTGAATTCGCCAAATGCTTTAGCAGCTTCTTCTGCTTGATTGGGTCGACTTAAAACATCGTATGATATTCCATTTAATTTGTCAAATGCTCTAAAGTATTGTCCATTTAAAAAACATAAAGTATCGCCATTTTTATTAGCTACCAAATGAGTGAAAATATAAGTTGGATCTTGCTCTTTTAAGAAATCACCCATTTTTCTGATATTATGATCAATTGCCTCCGGATTTTTAAAAATATGATGATTCACTGATTGTAGAATGTACTCCTTACCTACTGAAGTTTTTACTGTATAAGTAGCATTGATTAATCCTTGATTAATTTGCTCATAATGAGTTACATCCCAGCCATAAGTATCAAATATTGCTTGCATATAGTCTCACTAAAGTACATAAAATATAATCATTTTGCGTATCTTCAGAATCTAATTATCTATCTCATGAAATCACTTAATAGAAGAGGATTTATACATTTAAGCAGTTTGGGAATCACCAGTTTTACTATTCCTGGTTTTATAAAGAACACTGCAAATATTTCTAAAAAACCTATTGTGGTTTCTACATGGGATGCGGGTTTAAATGCAAATGTAGCTGCATGGAAGGTGTTGTCTGCTGGTGGCGCTGCATTGGATGCGGTGGAACAAGGTGTAATGGTTACAGAAAACGAAATAAATTGTTGTGTGGGTTTAGGAGCTAATCCAGATAGAGATGGGCATGTAACTTTAGACGCTTCCATTATGGATCATCAATTTAATTGTGGTAGTGTCGCATTTTTAGAAAGAATCAAACATCCTATTTCAGTAGCAAGAAGAGTGATGGAAAAAACACCACATGTAATGCTGGTGGGTGAAGGTGCTCAACAATTTGCATTGAGTGAAGGTTTTACTTTGGAATCAGGTGAATTATCAAAAGATGCAAAAAACGCTTACGAAAATTGGTTAAAAAAATCTACTTATAAACCTATTTATAATGTAGAAAGACAATCGGAAATTCCTAAAAACGATGCAGCATTTAATGCACCTCATAAATTAAGTAATGGTGAATGGAATCATGATACCATCGGTATGATTGCATTAGATGCAAATGGTAATCTAAGTGGTTCTTGTACTACAAGTGGTGCAGGATTCAAAATGCGCGGAAGATTAGGTGATTCTCCAATTATTGGTGCAGGTTTATATGTAGACAATGAAGTAGGTGCTGTGGTTGCAACAGGTCAAGGGGAAGATGTGATTAGAGTTGCTGGATCAAGTTCTGTGGTGGAATTTATGAGACAGGGGAAATCTCCTAAAGAAGCTTGTAAATTAGTAGTTGAAAGAATTAGAATAATTAAAAAAGAAAAAGCAAAAGATATTCAAGTATGTTTTATAGCAATCAATCATAAAGGCGAATTTGGTGGATATGCTTTGCATAAAGGGTTTAATTATGCAGTGCATACAGAGAAAGGAAATGAATTATTTGAATCAGAATTTTTAGATTAAACCATCCATGAAGATCCTTTTAGAAATTGCAGTATTTAATATTGAGTCTGCCTTAACAGCATTAGCAGCTGGTGCAGACAGAATTGAGTTTTGTGAAAATCCACAAGAAGGTGGCACTACCCCCTCTTACGGAAGTTTAAAAACATTGATTCAAAAAACAAGTCAACCTGTATTCCCTATTATTAGACCAAGAGGCGGCGATTTTTTGTATTCTGATGATGAATTTGAATCCATGAAATCAGATGTATTGCTTGTGAAAGAATTAGGGTATCCTGGTGCAGTAATTGGTTTATTGCAAAAAGACGGACAAATTGATATCAATAGAACTGCCGAACTGGTTTCTATTGCAGGTCATATGGAAATAACTTTTCATAGAGCTTTTGATAGATGCGTGGATCCAATCAAAGGTTTAGAGGATGTGATTCAAACTGGTTGTAAAAGAATTTTAACCAGTGGTCAGGTTCCAAATGTTGCCAATTCTTTGCCCTTAATAAGTCAATTGGAAGAAAATGCAAATGGAAGAATTATTATTATGCCAGGTAGTGGCGTAAGGGCAAATAATATTTCCAAAATTCTTACTACTACTGGTGTAAAAGAAATACATAGTTCTGCAAGAAAGAACTACCCTTCTGCAATGTTATTTAGTCCTGCTAGTATGCAAGAGCAAATGATGTTTACTGGTGTAGATGAGGAAGAAATAAAAGCAATGAAATCTAATTGCTTAGTAAAGTAATCTAACTCTTATAGTTTCTTTTACCTCTTTCAATAATGCCAATGCTGTTTTGGATAATTTAGAATCTACATCTAAAACAACATATCCAATTTCTTCATTGGTTTTCAAATACTGCCCAACAATATTGATTTTGTTTTTAGACATCACCGTATTGATAGCACTTAAAACCCCAGGTACATTATTGTGAATATGTAAAATTCTATGTGCTCCATCCACTGGTGGTAAGCTGATAGTAGGTATGGAAAGTGATCCATTAGAAACACCTCTTTCTAAATATTGGTATAATTTAATACTCACATCTTCTCCAATATTTTCTTGGGCTTCTTCTGTAGAACCACCCACATGTGGTGTTAATAAAACATTTGATAAACCTTGCAATGGTGTTTCAAAATGATCTCCATTTTTTTCAGGCTCCCAAGGATACACATCAATGGCTGCGCCACTTAATTGTTTTGCTTTTAATGCAGCAGCTAATGCATCTAAATCAACTACTTCACCTCTAGCATAGTTAATTAATATAGAGCCTTGCTTAAATTGTTTTAATACTTCTTTGCTAATTAAGTTCTTAGTGGAAGCAGTTTCTGGAACATGCAAAGAGATAATATCTGATGTGCTTACTAATTCTTTGATGGATTTTACTGCATGAGCATTTCCCAATGGCAATTTAGTTTCAACATCATAAAATTTTACTTTCATACCCATCGCTTCAGCCATGATACTGGTTTGTGTTCCAATATTTCCATAACCAATTAAACCCATTGTTTTTCCTCTTAATTCAAAACTTCCCTTTGCATCCTTATTCCAAATACCTTTGTGTGCAGCTGTATTTTTATCTATGATTTTTCTAATCAACATGATGCTTGAACCAATCACTAATTCAGCAACAGATCTTGTATTACTATAAGGTGCATTAAAAACGGCAATACCTTTTTGTTTACAAGCTTTCATATCTACCTGATTGGTTCCAATACAGAAGCAACCAATGGCTTGCAATTTTTTTGCATGATCCAATACTTTTTTTGAAATAAAGGTTTTAGATCTAATACCTAGAATATGCACATCCTTGATTGCTTTAATCAAATCTTCTTCACTCAAAGCGCCAGCTACTTTCTTAACATCCGTATATCCTTGAATTTTAAAATACTGCACAGCAGCATCACTAATATTTTCAAGAAATAAAACTTTGATTTTGTCTTTAGGATAACTGGTTTTTAAAGAAGTGCTCATGCTACAAAGTTAAAAAAATTTAACAGCTTCTACCTTCATTCACAATATTTTATGCTATTTGAGCGTTATTTTTGTTGTACCCTTAATAACTAACAGATGATCGTGAGAATTTCACTTTTAAGTACTTTATTTATTTTAATATGCGCTTGTGGTACATCACAGGGCCCAAAATATCAAGAAGCTTTAAATATACCTAGCTTCACTTACAATAAGTTATCTGATACAGAGAGAAATAGATTGGGTGCAGAGATCAAAGCTAAGTACGAAAAGATTTTAGGCAATAGAGGTTTCAGTGGTCAAATTTTAGTAGCAAAAAATGGAGAGATCATTTTTGAGGATTACAAAGGTTATTCTAATGTAAATCAAAAGACCCCTATCCTTCCTGAGACACCCATTCATTTGGCATCTGTTTCCAAAACCTTTACAGGTATGTTGGCTTTGAAATTATGGGAACAAGAGAAATTAGACCTAAAAGCACCTGTTACCAAATACCTACCTAATTTCCCATATACGGATGTAACCATTGAGCAACTTTTGGCTCATAGAAGTGGATTGCCAGATTACACTTATTTTATGGAATCTCGTAAATATATTTCTGTTAAAGTAAAAAACAGAAGAGGAAGATGGGTGAAGAAATTGAAGCTTATTCAAAATGAAAAACCATTTAGAGATGGCTATTATACCAATCAGGATGTTTTAGATTATATGGTACAAAAAAGACCTGCACCTGCAGCTATGCCTGATAGGGTTTTCAGATATTGTAATACCAATTATGTTTTGTTGGCTTTGATCATTGAAAAGCAATCAGGGAAAGACTTTCCAACATTAATGGACGAGATGATTTTCAAGCCATTGAAGATGAACAATTCCTATGTTTTTAATGTAAAGACCATTGATAAATACACTCCTTCTTATAATGCTAGAATGCAACCGTATAGAATTGAAAAATACGATTGTATTTATGGAGATAAGAATGTGTATAGTACTGTTAGAGATTTAAATTTATGGGATAAAGCGCTTACCCAGGGCTTATTTCTACAACCAGCAACCTTGGAAATGGCCTATCAACCACAAAGTCCAACCAATAAATACTTCCATAATTATGGGTTTGGTTGGAGAATCTTGGTGAAGCCTAATGAAGAAAAGTTAATCTATCATAATGGATGGTGGCATGGCAACAATACGGTATTCAACAGAATGATTGGAGAAACCGCTACCATCATTATTTTGGGCAATAGATTCAATAAAACCATCTATAAGGGTAAGGAATTGGCTTCTGTTTTCACAGGGAAGCTGGATACTAGCGCTTTAGTAGAGTAAAAATGCCCTTTTTTGCCATTTTTTGGCCATTTCACCCTATTTTTGCAGACCTTAATCGAATCAAGAAAACAAAGAATAAGAATCGCTTATGAACAATCTTCTATTTTATGCCGTTCCGGCAATGGGTATCGTAGGTTTACTATATACTCTATTGAAATTCAACTGGGTATCTAAACAAGATGCCGGTAATGCTCGTATGAAAGAAATCAGTGATTACATCGCTGAAGGTGCAATGGCTTTCTTAAAAGCTGAGTGGAAAATCCTAGGCTATTTTGTAGTTATAGTAGCTTTATTATTAGGCTTTATGGCTTCTAAAAATGAATCAAGTCACTGGAGTATTGCAATCTCTTTTGTGATTGGTGCAGTATTTAGTGCTACAGCTGGTTATATCGGTATGAAAATTGCCACTAAAGCGAATGTTAGAACTGCAGAAGCTGCTAAAATAAGTTTAGCGCGTGCTTTAAAAGTATCTTTCACTGGTGGATCAGTAATGGGCTTAGGCGTATCTGGTTTAGCTGTATTAGGTTTAGGTGGTTTATTCTTAATTATCAAACATTATTTCTCTCCAGATGGTGATGCAGAAGGAATGTTAAGAACAATAGAAATTTTAACTGGATTCTCTTTAGGTGCTGAATCTATCGCTTTATTTGCGCGTGTAGGTGGTGGTATCTATACTAAAGCTGCCGATGTAGGTGCAGACTTAGTAGGTAAAGTAGAAGCTGGTATTCCTGAAGATGATCCTCGTAACCCAGCTACTATCGCTGATAATGTGGGTGATAATGTGGGTGATGTTGCAGGTATGGGTGCCGATTTATTCGGTTCTTATGTTGCAACAGTATTAGCTACAATGGTATTAGGTCAAGAAGTAACTGGTGCAAATGGTGCTAAATTAGTAGATGCTTTTGGTGGCTTATCTCCTATTTTATTACCAATGTTAATTGCAGGTGTAGGTATCTTATTATCAATTGTAGGTACATTCTTTGTAAGAATCAGCGAATCAGCTGGTTTAAATACTGCAACTGTTCAAAAAGCTTTGAACATGGGTAACTATGGTTCAATGATTTTGACTGCTGTCGCTTGTTATTTCTTAGTGAACTATACTTTACCAGAAACAATGGTATTAAGAGGTTTAGAATTTACTAGAAATGGTGTGATTGGTGCTATTGCTGTAGGATTAGTAGTGGGTACTTTAATGAGTATCATCACTGAATATTATACTGCAATGGGTAAGCGTCCAGTTTTAAGTATCATCAAACAATCTAGTACAGGACACGCAACAAATATTATTGGTGGTTTAGCTATTGGTATGGAATCTACATTCTATCCAATTTTAGTTTTAGCTGCTGGTATTTATGGTTCTTATGCTTGTGCAGGTTTATACGGTGTGGCAATTGCTGCTGCTGGTATGATGGCTACAACAGCTATGCAATTAGCTATTGATGCTTTCGGTCCAATTGCAGATAACGCAGGTGGTATCGCTGAAATGAGCGAATTACCAGCTGAGATTCGTGAGAAAACAGATATTTTGGATGCTGTAGGAAATACAACAGCTGCAAGTGGTAAAGGTTTTGCCATTGCTTCTGCTGCATTGACATCATTAGCATTATTCGCAGCTTTTGTAGGTGTTGCGATGCCAAACAATCAACATATTGATATCTACAAAGCAGATGTATTAGCTGCATTATTTGTAGGTGGAATGATTCCATTCATCTTCTCTTCATTAGCTATTCGTGCGGTGGGTGAAGCTGCAATGGCGATGGTAGAAGAAGTTCGTCGTCAGTTCCGTACTATTCCTGGAATTATGGAAGGTACTGGTAAGCCTGAATATGATAAGTGTGTGGCTATCTCTACAGAAGCTTCTTTAAAGAAGATGATGTTACCAGGTGCGATCACTATTATCTCTCCTATTTTGATTGGTTTCACATTAGGGCCTGAAGCTTTAGGTGGTTTCTTAGCTGGAGCTACTGTAAGTGGTGTTTTAATGGGTATTTTCCAAAACAACGCAGGTGGTGCTTGGGATAATGCTAAAAAATCTTTTGAAAAAGGTGTTGAAATCAATGGCGAGATGTTCTATAAGAAATCAGAACCACATAAGGCTTCTGTAACTGGAGATACTGTGGGTGATCCATTTAAAGATACATCTGGTCCTTCAATGAATATCTTAATTAAATTAATGTCTATTGTTTCATTGGTATTAGCCCCAACTTTAGCTAAAATGCATCCAACTAGTGCAACTACTACTTCTAAAACTGTAGAGATTTCTGTAATCAATACTGATAGCACAAAAGCTATCGCTGATTCTGCAATGACTGTTACTATTAGCGCTGATGCAAAAACATTGGTTCAAGCATTACAAGAAGATGGTCTTGCTCCAAAAGATAATGTAAACATTCAAGTGAAAAATGGTAAGATCTCTGTTAATGGAACTGAATTAACTGAAGAACAAAATGCCAAATATGCTTCTTACTTACAAAAGAAGTAGTTTCATTTTTACGATATTTTAACATAAATCCCTCCGAATTTTCGGGGGGATTTTTTGTTATTTGAATCATTTTCGTAAATTACATACGAATTTAATCGTAATAATATGTCCAAGCAATTTAAACCTACAGAGAGTGAATTAGAAATTCTAAGCATTCTTTGGGAAAAACAAAACGCTTCTGTAAGAGAAGTACACGAAGTAGTGCAGTTAACAAAAGATGTGGGATATACAACTACCCTTAAATTAATGCAAATTATGCATGAAAAAGGATTGGTTTCTAGGAATGAATCTTCAAAAACCCATATCTATACCCCAGTCTTTGAGAAAGAACAAGCACAAGAACAATATATTACTAAAATGATAAAAACTTTATTTAGTGGTAGTAGTTCTCAATTGGTATTACAGGCTTTAGGTAATCATCAAAGCTCTCAAGAAGAATTAGCTGAGATTAAATTATTAATAGAACAAATAGAAAAAAGAAAATAAGTCTTGATGGCTATTTTATTTCAAATACCTGCTGCAATATTGAATAGTATTTGGTTTATGTCCATCCTATTCTCTTTGTATGTTGTATTAAAATTCTTTTTGAAATTAAATCCTGCTAGGTCTTTTCTTTTAGCAGTTGGATTTGAATGTATTGCTACTATACATTTTATCTATTCCATTTTTCATACAAATTATTATAGTTTTAAAATAACCACTATTGCTATCCAAAGTTCATCCAATTGGATCAACTGGACTCCTTTGATTGGAATTGTTTATGCTATTGCACTTATTGCCTATTTAACTTATTTATTATTTGATTTTAAGCAAATAAATCAAATAAGAAATAACGCAGATTATACCAATAACCAATATTGGAATCAGTTATTACAAAAATTAGGTCTAGATAAATATTTAATTGGTACAAGCGCTGTATTAAAAGCTCCAATTACTTTTGGATGGATGGATACAGTTATACTTTTGCCAATATCTATTTTAAATCATCTTTCTATTGAGGAAGTGAAATATATATTATTACACGAAGTAGCTCATATTATAAGACATGATTTTATTGTTCAGCTATTCATTAAGTTATGTCATTCCATTTTATTATTTAATCCATTCTCCTATTTCTTCACTAAAGAAATCAATATTCAAAGAGAATTGGCTTGCGATGCCTGGGTTTTAGAAAGATTAAATAATCCTATAGCCTATTCAAAATCTCTTTACCAACTGGCTTTAGTGGCACATCAAGAACAAAATGAATTGACATTAAATGCTATTGGTTCTGAAAAAGAAATGTTAACTAGGATTCAGTTTTTAAATAAACTTCCATTACAATCCTCGCGTTTATTTAAGCAGTTAGCCTTTGCATGTATTGTTTTGTTGGTCACAAGTATTGGATTCACCACTAATACATTCACTAAAACAGATGCTATTCAAAAATCTCAGGTCTTGAATAATTATAGAGTAGCTAGTTCAGTGATTCCTAAAAGGAATAAGCAAGTTCAAGTGAATTCTACATCCGATCCAATTATAAAGATTTCTACATTAAAAACACCCATAACTCCTACTGCTCCTCTTCAAGAAGAAGAATATACGGCTGCCGTTTCTAAAGCGGCAAATTGGATCAAAGAAAGAGAGAATCCATATCAATTTGTTAATTATTCTGCTTCTAGAGATTCCTTAGAATTTGAAGTGGCAGAAAAACTATTATTGAGATCTTTGATACAGAATTATCAATTGAGAAAGGAATTATTGAATGCTAAATTGGCCACAATTGCATCAGAAAGAGAAGCGCTTGATTTTCTTGAAAACAGCAAAGAGTGGAAAGAAGTATTACAATATGAAAATTGGGCAAGTACATTCTTAAAAAGACATCCAGAAGTAACTGTTCAAGATAGCCTAAGAAGATTTTAATAATTGTTGGGTTTGTTTACCACCACAACAAAATAATACATCTAAAATAGATAAGTTAGGAATAAACCCAATTGGGTCTTCAAATACCTGCTGGTACTTTATTGGATTGGGGTATCCTTGATAGTTCTTAGGAAAATATGGGTCTCTGAAAACAGACGCATTATTATCTTGTTCATCCTGCTGAATTGTCCAGCTATTCTTACATTGAAGTCTTACCCATTGCTGCACTTCTACTAAAAATTCAAATAAATTATTAGAGGGGCAAGATAAAAGATCTTTTATTCCCTGCTCATAATATTCAAAAAAAGGGGCTCTTTTATAGCATGTTTGAATTGATTTTATATGTTGGCTTTGCCATCCAGTACTATAATCGATTAAAATTTCTTGTAATCTATTTTTTTGATCTCTACCTCCAACAATTGGAATGGTTAAATTTAAAGGGCCTTGTGCACTGGCAATAATGGTTCTATTTTTAAAGCCCATTTTAGTGAATCGCTCCTCTTTATCAAAACTAATATACTGTGCATCATTTAAGGCTTTAATATAACTTATAGTGCCAAAATATTGTAGTTCTGTTAACATCATTCACTCCCTATCTTTTGTATGTTTGTACAAATATAACTATGAGAAAGTATTTATTAGCTGTTTTGACTATTTCCTTATTGATTATTTCTTGTTCTTCTCCAAAAGATTTTGAGTTTAAAGGTTTACAAGACATTAAAATTGAAAAGATCTCCATGGGGAAAAATAAGATCAACGCAAAGATTAAATACTTTAATCCAAATAATTTTTCCATGGTATTGAAGCAAATTGATTGTGATATCTTAATGAATAATCAACCTTTCACAAAAGTTCATTTAGATACCAATTTTGTGATTCCTGCAAATGCAAGTTTTATGGTACCTGCTCAAATGGAATTTGAAATGTCTTCATTAGTAAAGAATAGCATGGATCTAATTTTTAATAAACCCATTAAGTTAAATATCAAAGGCAATGCAACATTGAGTAAAGGTATATTTACTAGAACGGTTCCAATTGCATTTGAGTCCAATCAAAAATTGAATTTGGGCGACGCAATACGAAATCTTAAATAATCTTTATTGATTCCAGGTAGATGGACTTTCTCTCCATTTCATCAAAGTATCATGCGTTGAAGGATCCACTTCTCCTTTTTCTACTGCTAACTCAATCATGCTAGCATAATTGGTCAAAGACAAATAAGGAACATTTGCATTTTTAAAGGCTTCGTCTGCAATAGAAAATCCATAATTGAAAATAGATACCATGCCAACTACTTCCAGTCCAGCATTTCTTAAAACATCTACCACTTGTAAACTACTTTTTCCAGTAGAAATTAAGTCTTCAATTACTAATATCTTGTTACTTGTTTGATAAGCACCTTCTATTTGATTTCCTAGGCCATGTTCTTTGGGTTTTGGACGAACATAGATATAAGGTAGTTTTAATTGATCAGCAGCCATAGCACCCCAAGGAATACCAGCTGTTGCTACACCTGCTAACATATCTGCTTCTCCAAATTTTTCAAATATGACATTACACATTTCACTTTTGATGAAATCTCTTACATAAGGGAACGAAAGCACTTTTCTATTATCACAATAAATAGGACTTTTCCATCCACTAGCCCATGTAAAAGGTTCATTGGGACTTAATTTAACGGCTCCTACCTGTAGTAATTTTTCTGCAACTGCTTTTTCGTTGGTCATATTTGTACTATTATTGTTGCGAAATTAAAGGCTAAAACCTAGATTTACACTAAGAGTTACTAAATACTATACACATTTTTATGCCCAAACAAATAATTGCAGCAGGTGGACTTTTAACCAATCCGGAAGGGGCTATTTTATGGATCTTTAGACGAGGTTTTTGGGACTTACCAAAGGGCAAACTAGACGAAGGTGAAACCATTCAAACCTGCGCTGTGCGAGAGGTTCAAGAAGAAACAGGAATTCAAAACATTCAACTGCAAGGTATGTTGAATTTTACCAATCATACATATTTTGATACCTATTTAAATGAAGATGTGGTTAAAAGAACTTATTGGTTTCATATGACCATTGCTGATTTGCAAGAAGGTATACCTCAGGTTTCAGAAGATATTGAAAAAATTGAATGGCATAGTCTAGCTACTTGTAGACATTGTTTAGACAATACCTATCCTAATATCATTGAAGTTATTGAAGCCTATAGAAAGAAAATCAACCAGTAATTACTTGTTGATAGATTTGATCACTGCTTCTGGTAAAAATGGAGATGCATCTCCCCCATTTCTTAAGATATCTCTAACAATGGTTGAAGCTACGCTGGTATATTTAGGTTCTCCAGTTAAAAAGATGGTTTCAATTTTTGAATCCATTGTTCTGTTGGCGTCTGCAATGGTTTTCTCATATTCAAAATCACTCACATAACGGATACCTCTTAAAATAAATTTAGCACCAATAGATTGACAGAATTTGATCGTTAACCCATCATAGGTTTCCACGGTAAGCTTTGGTTCATCTTTGTATATTTCTTCAAACCAAATCTTTCTTTGATCTGCAGTAAACATTGGGTTCTTGGCTGCATTAATACCAATACCCACTACTATCTTATCGAATAATGGAAGTGCACGATTAATGATATCAGTATGACCTAATGTAACAGGATCAAAAGTGCCAGGAAATAAGCAAATTCTTTGCATAAAAATTGTTTAGGAAGTTGGATGTGTTCTTCCTGTTAATAGATATAAGCAAGCCATTCTAACAGCCACACCATTTTCTACCTGATCTAATATAATGGAATGTTGACTATCTGCGACATCACTGTCCATTTCAACACCTCTATTAATTGGGCCAGGATGCATGATAATAATTTCTTTTGTCAATTTGGACAATCTCTCTTGCGTAATACCGTATGCTAAATTGTACTCTCTTAAAGAAGAGAACAATGGTTGATTTTGTCTTTCTAATTGTATTCTTAAAACATTGGCCACATCACACCAAGCCAATGCCTTATCAATATTGTATTCAACCCTAACTCCCATAGCTTCTTGTAAATATCTAGGAATTAATGTTGGAGGGCCAGAAACTACCACTTCGGCACCCATTTTCTTCAATAAGTAAATATTACTTAACGCCACTCTGCTATGCATGATATCACCTATGATGGCAACTTTAACACCTTCTAATTTTCCCAATTTCTCCCTCATAGAAAAAGCGTCTAATAAAGCCTGTGTTGGATGTTCATTTATTCCATCACCCGCGTTAATAATTGCAGCATCAATATGTTTGGCTAAAAAATGTGGAGCTCCTGATGCACTATGGCGCATAACAACCATATCCACTTTCATGCTAAGGATATTGTTTACCGTATCCAGTAAGGTTTCTCCTTTAGCAGCTGAAGAACTTGAAACAGTAAAGTTGACTACATCAGCAGATAATCTCTTTTCAGCTAATTCAAAAGATATTC
>CALCEA010000105.1 GCA_937900675.1 uncultured Chitinophagaceae bacterium | reverse complement strand
TATTGGGAGAAACCGAAGACAAAGGTCTTTTACCAATAAAAGAACCTACTATATATGCCATAGTATCATTGATCCAAATAGTAGCAATTAATAATAAAGGAATAGAAAATGCCCAATTAATAAAAAAGGTGTTCACCATGAAATTTCTTAATTGAAACATCAAGCTTAAACACATCGGAATGTAAATCAAACCAAAAAAGGAAATCGCTACATTCTGTAAGTTAGATTTTCTATAATATAATTCTCCAGCTACCATGATCACCAATATAACAGGCAAAATTTTACTACCGATATATTTAATACTATATCCATTAATACCCAAAGAATTGGGTGCTAATACCATCATCATCACAATACCCACTAATAATAATCCCCAACGATGAGTAGGTGCTAAAGAATGGTACTCTGGATAAATAAGGCCCATCAATTTTATGTATTCATTTAAGCAACCTAATTGAATAATGGTAAACAAGATGAAAAAAGACCACTGATTGATCACCAATCCTGCCATCATAATCACTACAAATACAATTGCAGAAATGGTTCTTGTTTTAAATACAGAAAAATTAAGCGCCATACTCTTTTAATTTTTTTAATAATAGATACACTACAATAATAGCAATAAAAACCCAATAATAGGTTAGATTTCCATTGACTACTGCTTCCACTTTTTGAGGATTGTTTCTTACAAAATATAAAGTGGTTACACCTATAGCATTATTTAGAAAATGCATTAACATGGGCAACCAAATTGTTTTGGTATAATAATAAATGCAACCCAATACAATTCCTAAAGACATTCTAGATAAAAAACCAAAATAAGAAAAATGAAACGCACTAAAAATAATGGCCGTAATGACAATAGCCCAATAAGGCTTTTCAAAAATATCCATGAAAATCTTTTGTAAACTTGCTCTAAAAAATAATTCTTCGACAATAGCAGGAATCAAAGCAACGGTTACAATTGCAAAAAATAAATCAATCCATGACTTCATCTGCGTCATGGCCAATAAAGCTTTTTTATATTGATCTTCCATACCTCTTGCCCAAGACTCAACATTGGCTGGTAAAGGAATTTTTTCAGTCAAATCACCCAGTGCGCCACTTAAAAATAATCCAGCAATAGACAACACGATAACCAATCCAATTTGATGCTTATTACTAATAGGATTAAACCCCATATTACGAACCCAATAACCTTTTGCAAAAAAGGCAATAATAATACTTGGAGCTCCAAATGCGATTAAAGAAGCCAAGGCATTTGCTAATTGAGCCATCATGGCGTGTTCTGATGACAATAGTATAGTTTGCATCTCTGATAAAGAAGTATGCAAGATGGCTGCTACAATAGAGAAGCTAATAAAAGCCCCTGCAATCATAGCGATTCCTGTAATGGCCATAAACAAGACCAATCTCATTGGCCCAGACATTACAAAAATTGAATTAGAAGCAGATTCCATGTAAAATAATTTATTGGTACCTTTGCAATCGTATCGGTTAGATGCAAGATAATGAATTCATATGGTTTCTATAGGCAATATACAATTACCGGATTTTCCTTTATTACTCGCTCCAATGGAGGATGTAAGTGATCCCCCATTTAGAGCAGTGTGTAAAGACAACGGAGCCGACCTAATGTATACCGAATTCATTAGTAGCGAGGGCCTAATTAGAGATGCCATTAAGAGTAAGCAAAAGCTAGATATCTATGATTACGAAAGACCCATAGGTATTCAAATTTTTGGAGGAGATGAAGAAGCATTAGCGCTTTGTACTAAAATCGTAGACACTGTAAATCCAGATTTAATTGATATCAATTTTGGATGCCCTGTAAAAAAAGTAGCCATGAAAGGGGCTGGTGCAGGGGTGTTAAAAGATTTGGATCTAATGGTAAGACTTACTGAATCAGTTGTAAAAAGTACCAATTTACCCGTTACCGTAAAAACAAGATTGGGCTGGGACGAGAGTACTAAAAATATTCACGAAGTTGCTTTAAGATTACAAGATGTGGGCATCAAAGCATTGGCCATACATGGAAGAACAAGAATGCAGATGTACAAGGGAGAAGCAGATTGGACCATGATTGGAGAAATTAAAAACGATCCAAGAATTCATATTCCTATTTTTGGAAATGGAGATATCAACTCGCCAGAAAAAGCAGTGGAGTATAAAAATAAATATGGCGTGGATGGTATCATGATTGGAAGAGCTGCGATTGGATACCCGTGGATATTTAGAGAGATCAAACATTTTATTGCAACAGGCGAACATATGGCTGGCCCAACTATCGAAGAGAGAGTGGAAGTAGCTAGAAAACATTTGATAGGATCACTCGCATGGAAAGGACCCATTGCAGGAATCAATGAAATGAGAAGACATTATGCCAATTATTTAAGAGGCTTACCAAATATTAAAGACTATCGTGCAAAATTAGTTCGCATGACTGAACAAGCAGAGATAGAAGCAGTCTTAGATGAGATCAAAACAACTTATAAAGGCATGGTAATTGAATCTGGCAAAATTGTTTTAGAAAATTACCACGAGCACTGCCCTATTAATTAATCGCATCAATAACTGACTGATCCAATGGATCCACTGTCATTGGGAAGTAATGTGTTAACACGCCCTCTTCATTAATGAGGTATTTACAAAAATTCCATGCAGGCGCTTGATTACACCATCCATTGAGTGAAGCATCAGATAACCATTTATACACTGGGTGCTGATTATTTTTCTTTACTACAACAGATTTAGACATTAAAGGAAATGTTACACCATAATTTTTTTGACAAAAACTAGCAATGTTTTTTTCATCCGCTTTTTCTTGTTCTTTAAAATCATTTGCAGGAAAACCAATCACTACTAATTTACCTTCAAATTGTTTAGATAATTTTTCTAATGCTTCATATTGACCAGTAAAACCACAATCACTTGCAGTATTTACAATCATAATTTTCTTTCCTTTTAACGCAGCTAAATCAAAAGCCTTACCGTTGATATCATTAGATTGTAAAGCAAAAAAAGAAGCAGTTGGCTTGACTAGATCTTTATTGATCAGTGTTTGTTTTTTACCAGCAGCTTTACTCGACCACATAATCACTGGATACATGGTTTTTAAAATAGATTGTCTATAAGACATGTCTTTCTTTTTCATCAATAACGCAGCGGTTACTAATATGCCAATAGCAATTCCAATTTTTATCATGATCGATTTTTTAATCATATAATATTATTTCTAAAAGAGTCTCCTTTATGGACTCTTTTATCCTATCAATTTCTTCAACAACCAACCCTTGCCCTTGTAAGGAGGATATTTTAAATCCGGATCAATCCATGTAGGTGTTTTCATCACAGATTTTAAATGTGTGAAAGTATCAAAACTTAATTTGCCATGATATCCACCCATACCGCTGAAACCACGGCCACCAAAAGGAAGTGCGTGATTGGTTAAATGCCAACTAGTATTGTTAACACAAGCTCCACCAGAAGGAACATTGGTTAACCAATATTGCTCTGTGGCGTTATCATTAGTGAATACATAAAATGCTAATGGATTAGGATTTCTTCTGATAATAGATAAAGCTTCTTCATTACTATCATAAGTTAAGATTGGAAGTATAGGTCCAAAAATTTCATCCTTCATAAGATGACTCTCCACGGAAACATTCGTCATTAATGTTGGTTCAATATGTAAACTAGCAGCATTGGATTTACCACCATATACAATAGTGCCATCTCCAAAATAACTCACTAATCTATGCCATTGTTTTTCATTAATAATTTTTCCATAACCATTTGACGATTCTGTATTCACCCCATAAAATTGTTCAATGGCTTTAATTAACTCTTCAATTAAAGTATCTTTAAAAGCAGTAGGCACCAACACATAATCGGGCGCTACACACATTTGACCAGCATTAGAAAATTTTGAATTGGCAATTCTTCTTGCAGACACACGCATATTAGCATCCACCGCAATTAAAGCTGGGCTCTTACCACCTAACTCTAGCGTAACAGGCACTAATTTATCAGCAGCTTGTTGGTAAATAATTCTACCCACTGTGGTACTACCTGTATAAAAAATATGGTCAAATCTAAAATTGCTAAACATGGCAGGTAAGACTTGCGCTCCCTCTCCTTCAACATATAAAACATAATTTTCCGGAAACAAAGCTTTACAAATTTTAGCCATCACAGCAGCGGTAGCTGGCGCAAATTCACTAGGCTTTAACACCACACAATTGCCTCCAGCAATGGCACCAATCATGGGAGTAAGCAATAACTGGAAAGGATAATTCCATGGAGCTATAATACAAACCACACCTAAGGGTTCTCTAACGGTATAACAACTAGAAGGCTGGTTTAATAAATTAGTAGGAACCGAATTGGGTTGCATCCACTCTTTCAAATGGTCAATGGTATAATTCAGTTCATTTAAGAAAAAGCCAATCTCAGTAGCCCAAGATTCTTCATCTGACTTCTTTAAATCGGTATGTAAAGCCTGGTATAAATCCTTTTCGTGCTCTAAAACTATTTGCTTTAAACGTTTCAATTGAAGCAATCTAAACGCATAGCTTTGGGTAGCCCCAGACTGAAAATAATGCTTTAATCCCTCTAATTTAGTTAACATATCATGGCTTTTATAGTATAGCAATTTACTCTATTATAACGAAAGGGAGGATAGAATGGTTCATTCATAAAAATAATTGGCCAAATTGCCATTTTTTACATAATTTAACCTAGTCATTTTAACGATTATTCACATTTTAACGAATTGCTATGTCTAAGAGAAAATCAGAAAACTCTAGAAGAGATTTTATTAGAAATGCCTCATTGGCGATGGGCGGGTTTTATATCTTGCCAAGACACGTATTAGGTGGTAAAGGATTTACTGCACCTAGTGACAAATTGCAAATTGCAGGTATTGGTGCAGGTGGTAAAGGAGAGGGTGACTTATGGTCATTCTATCAAAGTGGAAAAGCGGACATCGCTTTCTTATGTGATGTAGACGATCGTCAATCAGTTACGAGTAGAAAACGCTATCCAAAAGCAAAATACTATAAAGATTATCGCGAGATGTTAGATAAAGAACACATGCATATTGATGCTGTTTCTGTATCTACACCAGATCATATGCACGGTGTGCAAGCAATGGCTGCTATGCAGTTAAAGAAGCATGTATATGTGCAAAAGCCAATGGCACATGATATTTACGAAGCAAGAATGATGACGCAAGTAGCTAAAGCCAATAATTTAGTTACACAAATGGGTAACCAAGGTTCATCAGGAGATGGCGTTCGTATGTTACAAGATTGGTATTCTGCTGGATTAATCGGAGATGTACATACTATTTATTGTTATACAGATAGACCAGTATGGCCACAAGGTGTTGTTAGACCAACTACTTCTTCTGCAATTCCTGCAGAATTAGATTTTAACTTATGGTTAGGTACTGCGCCACAAAAAGATTATTTCGAAGGATTATTACCATTTAACTGGAGAGGCTGGTGGGATTACGGTACCGGCGCTTTGGGAGATATGGCTTGTCATATTATGGCACCAGCATTTGCAGTATTAGGATTAGGATATCCAGTAGCTGCAGAATGTAGCGTAGCAACAAGATACACTGCACCATGGCAAAGAGTTTACTCACCAGATAGTCCGCCAGCAGCATCACATATCATTTTAACTTTCAAAGGTCAAAATGGAAAACCAGATGTGAAATTGCATTGGATGGATGGTGGTATTCAACCAGAAAGACCAGCAGAATTAGGACCAAACGAAGTAATGGGTGATGGTGGCAATGGTGTAATCTTCGAAGGAACTAAAGGAAAAATGATGGCTGGTACTTATGGTGTAAACCCACAATTATTACCTACTAATTTAACTGCAACTACTAAAGTGCCTCAAACAATTGAGCGCGTTAAAGGTGGCGCAGAAGGACACTATGCTGCATGGGTAGAAGCTTGTATAGCAGGCCCAGGAAGCAAGGAGCATAAAATGTTAAGTTCACACTTTGATATTGCAGGTCCATTAACAGAATCTGTATTGATGGGTAATTTAGCAATTAGAAGCTTTGACTATAAAGGCACTGATAAGAAAGGATTAACTACCTACCCTGGTAGAAATATCCAATTATTATGGGATGGACCAAATATGAAGATTACCAATTTTGATCCAGCAAACCAATTTGTGAAGAGAACTTACAGAGATGGTTGGTCATTAGGAGTATAATACAACTATACCATAACAATAAAATAATCCCTCTCGATTTTCGGGAGGGATTATTTTTTATCTTCAAGTTATCAAATTAAATCAACAGCAACAATGAACGATTTGAAAAATCAATTCTTATTAGATCCTACAATCACTTTCTTAAACTTTGGATCATTTGGTGCAACACCCAAGCCAGTTTTTGAAAAATACCAAGAGTGGCAAAGGGTTTTAGAAGCAGAGCCAGTGCAGTTTATTGCATTTGATGGATATCAATATTTAGCAAAATCAAGAGAGGCCTTGGCTAAATTTATCAAATGTTCTGATAAAGACGATTTAGTATTTGTAACCAATCCAAGTTTTGCTGTGAATATAGTGGCGAAAAATTTTCCTTTAGAAAATGGAGATGAAATTCTAGCTACTGATATTGAATATGGAGCATGTGATAGAACCTGGGATTATTATTGTAATAAAGCAGGCGCAAAATATGTAAGACAACATATTAGCCTTCCTATTACCTCCAAAGAACAATTTATTGAAGATTTCTTTAAAGGAGTAACTCCTAAAACAAAAGCAATTTTCATTAGTCATATTACTTCTGCAACAGCTTTAATTTTTCCTGTTAAAGAAATATGCGCCATTGCTAAAGAAAAAGGATTAATCAGTTTTGTGGATGGCGCACATGGCCCTGCGCAAGTAGAAGTAAATTTAGATGAATTACAAGCCGATTTTTATACAGGTGCATGTCATAAATGGATGATGGCTCCAAAAGGTTGTAGCTTTTTATATGCAAATAAAAAAGTACAGCATCTATGCGATCCATTAGTGGTAAGCTGGGGATATAAAGCATTGAAACCCTCTCATTCTAATTTCTTGGACTATCATCAAATGATTGGTACCAGAGACTTTTCTGCATTTTTATGTGTAGAAGATTGTATTTCCTTTATGGAAAAGCATGATTGGAAAAATGTAGCAAAAGCATGCCACGAATTGGTATTAAAAAATGCCCCCAGATTTTATGAACTATTAGGAACCTCTCCAATTAGTCCATTAACATCAGAATGGATTGGACAAATGGTTAGCATTCCTATAAAAACAAAAGAGCCAGAACAATTACAAAGAAAATTATTTACAGAATACAAAATTGAAATCCCCGTAATGAGACAGGATGGCGATGTGTATTTGCGCTATTCAATGAATGCATTTAATAGCGAAGCGCAATTAGATACTTTGTACAATGCGTTGGTTGAGATAAAAAAAGAAAGAGTATTGTTATAAAAAAACTGAGTCCCCTTTGGGAGACTCAGTTTTAAATGAATTTCAAAAGGAGTCTCCGAAGGGACTCCTTTTTTTTATTTACCAATGTAATGTTTTCACATAAGCAGCATCTGCTTTAGCTGCATCAAGTTCATTGGTTCCTGTATAAGCTTCTTGTTCAACAATAAAGTACTGAACACCTTGTTTGCTAGCTTGAGGTAACAATGCTTTATAATCAATGGTACCCTTACCAATAACACAAGACTCGTGTTCGCCTTTAGGTAATTTCACTAAATCTTTTACATGAACTAATTTAAAACGATTAGGGAATTTTTTCATATAAGCGATTGGATCAACACCTGCAGCAACTGTCCAATACATATCCATTTCAAAATCCACCGTAGACGGATTGGTTAAATTCATCATTACATCCTGAGGAACTACTCCGTCCATTGGAACAAAAGAATAATCGTGATTGTGATAAGCAAAACGAATGCCGTTTTTCTTAGCAATCTCACCACATGCATTAAACTCATCTGCAAAACGCTTGAATTGATCAATCGATTTTTGAGGACCTTTGTAAGGACAAATTAAGTACTTCATTCCAATCTCACCTGCTTCAGCAGCTTTGCGTTCAAAGTCTTTGGTATTGTCGCAATGTGCAGAAACAATCTTCATACCTAAATCATCCATTGTTTTTTTGAAAGCAGTATTTTTCATGCCCCAAAAAATTCCTTTATCTCCTTCGAAACTTTCTATTTGTTGATAGCCACTTGCAGACAAATGTTTTAAAACAGCTAATGGATCTTTCGCCAAAGCTTCTTTCACTGTCCACAATTGAATACCAAAAGCATTTTGTGGATTAGCCATTGCAAATAATTCCTTTTTAAATGGAACGCTCAATGCTAAACCAGCAAGTGCAGTATTGCGTAGAAAGTCTCTTCTTGAATTTTGCATAAAATTGATTTAATGGATTATGATGTAGCCCAAGCTTTTTCTCCTTTAGTGTAAGGTACAGAACCTTCAAACTTACCTGGTACTGCCACATATCTTAAAGCCTTAGTAGCACCCACTTCAGAAGTAAAGAAACCAGTTAAAGTCAATTCTTTCATCATCGTAAAGTAATGCTTAGGTTCTTCGGGTTTTTTAGCAGCTTGATGTGCTTTAGCTTCTTTATCTAAAGCCACTAATAATTCATGTCTTTGCTTTGCATCGCTCTCCATGAATGTTTTACCATTTGCTTTTTTAGAAGCTTCGTCTAATTTTTTGATGCCATCCAAAAAGATGGTTTGATCTTTTGCTTCGTAACAATCTGTTACCATTACTTTCATAAACTCACCTACCTTAGCTTCTTTAGCTCCAGGAGTATTAGTTGCCGGTAAAATAGTTTCAGCAACTTCGTCTAAGAAAGAAATATCTGCAGCAGAAAAACTAATTCCAGTGCTAGCTGTCTTACAGCCAGATAAAAAAGCTTCTGCACCTAAAACAGTTCCACCCATAATGATGGCAACTCTTGATAAGGCTTCTCTTCTATTCATCATAACAATATTATTTAATTCGTTTAAAATTATAAATTACCTTTTTTCAATTCGCTTACTGCAAATTCAGCAGCACGCGCAGTGAATGCCATATAAGTTAAAGAAGGGTTCACACAAGAAGCACTTGTCATGAAAGCTCCATCTGTAACGAATACATTTGGTGCATCCCAAACTTGGTTATTGCCATTCAATACAGAGGTCTTTGGATCTCTACCCATTCTAGCTGTACCCATTTCATGAATACCTCTACCTGGAGTACCATCACCATCATGTGCTTGAACACCTTTAACACCCGCTTTTTCTAAAATCTCTTGCGCATCTGCCAAGATATCTTTACGCATTTTTTTCTCGTTGTCTTTTAATTCACAATCGATATTCAATACGTTTAATCCCCACTTATCTTTCACATTTTTATCTAATGTTACTT
>CALCEA010000104.1 GCA_937900675.1 uncultured Chitinophagaceae bacterium | reverse complement strand
TTGTGCTTTCTGCACTTGCCTCCGAACCAACTCTTCTAACCGGCACCTTGGCATCTCGCGACAGCACACTGATGATCGAGGCGCTTCGCCAGTTGGGTACTGAGATCGAAGTCCGCGAAGACGGTTCTATTTTGGTTACCCCAAAGCCGTTCAACAACCCAGCGGTTATCGACTGCGGCCTGGCCGGCACCGTGATGCGTTTTGTTCCGCCGGCTGCGCTGCTAAGCAACCAAACGGTAGTTTTCGACGGCGATGAAGCTGCACGCCGCCGTCCTATGAGCACAACCATCGATAGCCTGCGTGCGCTGGGTGTATCGGTGTCAGATGAGGGTAAGGGCTCATTACCCTTCACGGTTCACGGCACCGGCACGGTAGCGGGCGGCGAAGTCACCATCGATGCCTCCGCTTCAAGTCAGTTTGTATCCGGGCTGCTACTAGCTGCTGCCAGATTTGAGAATGGCCTAGTGCTGCGTCACGTTGGCGAGCACCTGCCATCGATGCCTCACATCGAAATGACCCTAGATTGCCTAACCAAGCGCGGCGTTAGGGTTTCAACCCCAGAACCAGCTGTCTGGAAGGTCGAACCAGGTTTGATTAGCGGCGGTTCAGTAGCAATTGAGCCAGATCTCTCAAATGCTGGCCCGTTTCTGTGGTCCACAAAACCGACATATAGGCTGGATTTAAAGCGCCCAAAATTTCTCTGATATTTTCAGAAGTTCCAATCGATTTTCTTCCATTTACATTGGCGTTTGCAGAAAAGTTAATCTTATTATCTCTTAGGTTGATATCACCACCGCCATTGAATTTACCTCTCATATCTAGTCCAGTTCTGATACCCCCGTTATAACCATTCTTTCTATTCTTCTTTAAAACGATATTCAATATACCCGCATTGCCACCTGTTGCATCATATTTAGAAGAAGGGTTGGTAATAATTTCCACTCTGTCAATAATGTCAGCAGGAATTTGGTCCATTGTCAAAGTAGTAGGTCGATTGTCAATTAATAATGTAGGGGTAGCATTTCTTAATGTTACATTACCATCAATATCCACATTTAAGTTGGGAATATTTTTCATTACTTCTACCGCAGTTTGACCAGTACTAGTTAGGTTCTTGTCCACATTAAATACTTTTCTATCAATGCCCATTTCGAATTGAGGCTTTGCAGTAGAGGTAACTGTAACACTAGCTAGTTCATTAGGATTTTCTTCTAACTTGATATTACCTAAATCTTTATCCACCATGGCCATCATCTCTTGCATACTTTGGCCACCATTCATTTTGATATTAAAGCTCACTGGCTTTTCTAATTTCTTGTATCCAATTCCTGAGAATACTAATTTAAAGCTAGCACCCATAATTGGGAGGTTTTCAAAGCTGAAGTCACCATTGCTAGCACTAATCATTGTACCCAAGATAACCTCGGTGGTTTTCTTAGTGGCTGGATCAAATTTGTTGCTTTTTAATTGAATGGTGATTCCGTCAATTCCTTTTTTATTGGCATCCACCACTTTACCATAAAAGTGACCCATATTCATGTTTCCACCAGCAGGTCTTGCGCCACCAGGGATTTGGGCAATAGCGTTTATTTGAGCTATCCATAAACATCCTAAAAACAGTAGTATATTTTTCATAATTTTCTTGATTCTTTATTTGGACTAGTTTCTATTGAACTAGTTTAATCATTTTGCAAATATCCTTCTTCTTTATGAACAAAGGAGTGTGTATAGTATGAACGGCAATTTAACAGCCATAAAGAGTAACAAAGCGGTTTAAAAAATGTTCAAAATCGAGTATGCAATAACTCCCCAAATCAAACCTATCAGTATGGCCAATTTTCTTAGTGGGGCAGTAGCTTTAAATGCGATGATTTCAAATTTTTGAAGAGATTGATGTTCTAATTGATCAATAAGATCTTTTTGCATATTTGATGCAAATGATTGCATTAAAGTTGGGAACATTTGCTTTAACTCTTCCATAAAAACAGACTTCAATTGTTGGATGGTTTTATCGCCAATAAACATAGAAATCATGGGTAATTTTTCGGTCAATCTATGGCGAAAGAAATCATCTAATTTTTCGTCAATAATGGGCATTATTTTTTCTAAAGAATGATCTAGGGTTTCTTTATTCAATAGGGTACTCATATTGACACTTTTTGCCCAACCAACCAATGGCGACTGCCAACCCAAAATCGGTTTTTTAGGATAAAATAAGATGCCCACCATACCCCAGCTGATCAGCCAAGCCAAGCCCGCGAACAATAGCATAAGAATCACTAAATGCAACATAGAATTGATTTAAAGAAAAAACCTATCTCAATTAAGTGATAGGTTTTTAAGGGGGAGAGTAATGGGTCTCGAACCCACGACCTACAGTGCCACAAACTGTCGCTCTAACCTACTGAGCTATACCCTCCATTTTGGGTCGCAAAAATACATTAATTCAGTAATCTATAAAATTAGTTGGCCATGTTTTTATAAAATTATGGTAAAAAGATCCAGATTATCCAATAATAACAGCTTTCAAAGCCATTTTGCGCTATTTTTGAATTTCTTCATGCGTGCAATTATGACATATATCAAACAAAATAAATGGTCTTTTTTAGCCATTGTCTTAGTATTCGGGGGTTTATTTTTTGCTTTCAATATCAAAACAGATCAACAGGAGCCAAGTGCGGTTAGGCATAGAAAATTAGTTTCTACTATTGGTCAGTTGTTAGAAACTGAACATTATAGTCCAAGAAAGATTGATGATGTTTTTTCAAAAGAAGTATTTGATGGCTATTTAAAAGCATTGGATCCAGATAAAACATTGTTTTTGCAGTCTGATGTAGATAGTTTGAGAATTTATGAAAGAAGAATCGACGATGAAATTCACGGTAGTCCATTGATTTTTACAGATGCTGTAGATTTTATTTATGAAAGAAGAATTAAAGAAGCGAAAGCATTATTTAATCAATTGATAGAAAGTCCTTTTGATTTTAATACCAACGATTCCATTTATTTTGATGCAGACCAAATATCTTATGCAAAGAATAGTAAAGAAAGAGATGATCGTTGGAGAAAGTTATTAACTTATAAAGTGTTGGATAGATATGTAACTGCAACCGAGGAAAGAGAAAAGAATAAGGGTAAGGAAAAGTATGTTGTGAAGTCGGATTCTTTAATTGAAGTGGAGTCTAGAAATGCAGTAAAGAAAATTCAAGTAAAAAAGTTTGAATCTTTAGAGAGAACATTTGGGAAAGAAAAAAGATTTGAGACATTTTTAAATACCATCACTGGATTAATGGATCCACATACTGATTATTTTGCTCCTGTTGAAAAAAGATCTTTTACAGAACAAATGAGTGGTGTATTCTATGGTATTGGTGCTTTATTAGGTCAAGACGATAATGGCGTTAAATTGGTAAACATTACACCAGGTGGTCCGGCATGGAAATCTGGACAATTGGTTGCCAATGATGTAATTATTAAAGTAGCTCAAGGCGCAGAAGAGCCAGTAGATATCGAAGGCTACGAAACCACTGACGCAGTTAAATTAATTAGAGGTAGCGAGGGTACAGAAGTTAGATTAACTATCAGAAAACCGGATGGTACCATTAAAGTGGTGTCTTTGATCAGAGAAAAAGTGGTATTAGATGAAGGGTATGCAAGAAGTGCAGTGATCACCAAGGGTAATGATAAATATGGATATATTTTCTTGCCAGATTTTTACGCTGATTTTGAAAGAGAAGATGGACATAGATGTTCTGAAGATGTGGCGAAAGAGATTGTGAAGCTAAAAGCTGAAAATGTAAAAGGTATTACTATTGATGTAAGATTCAATGGTGGTGGTTCTTTATATGAAGTTGTTCAAATGGTAGGTTTGTTTATTGATAAAGGTCCTGTTGTTCAAATTAGAGACAAAGGCGGCAGATCACAGGTTTTATATGATGAAACACCTGGTACTTTATATGATGGACCATTAGTGGTAATGGTGAATGAATTTAGTGCATCAGCAAGTGAGATTTTCGCAGCTGCTATACAAGATTATAAAAGAGGTATTATCGTTGGTAGTAGTTCTTCTTATGGAAAGGGTACTGTTCAAAGAAATGTTTCTTTCGGAAAGCCTTTGGATTCATTGGGTATTCAAACAGAATATGGCGCAGTAAAATTAACTATTCAAAAATTCTACAGAATCAATGGTAGTTCTACACAAAAAAGAGGAGTTGCCCCAGATATTATTCTGCCTGATGAATATGAGTTTTTCAAGTATAGAGAAAAAGATAATCCAAATGCTTTAGCTTGGGATGAAATGGAGAAAGCCAAATACCAAGTTTGGACAAAAAGTCCTTCCATTTACAGTATCGCTACTGCTGAAAATAAAAAAATCAATGCAGATACTGCAATGACAAGGTTCAAAAAAAATGCACAATGGATAGCTGGTCAAATTGAACGACCATCATATTTAAATATCAACAAGTTCAAAGCATTTAAAAAACAAATACAAGATATAGTACAACAAAACGAAAATATTTTAAAGCTTAAAGAACCTATGCAGGTTGCCCCCCTTAAAGCTGATCACGACAAGTTTTACAACAATCCTGATAAGCCTAAGCAGGATAGATATCAAGCTTGGATCAAGCAGGTTGCCAAAGACATTCAATTATCACAATCAAATGCATTATTGGGTAAATTGAATATTGGAAACAATGTAGTGAAGAAAGGGTAACTTTAAAAAAATAACAATGGCAGAAAAGGAGAATGAAAAGCTTTGGCATGTTATATATACAAAGTCGAAGTGGGAAAAGAAAGTTGATGGGTTATTGCTACAAAAAGGCTTTGAAAGTTGGTGTCCAGTGCAAAAAAAAGAAAGGCAGTGGTCAGATAGAAAAAAAATTATTGAAGAGCCTCTTTTTAGATCTTATGTATTTGTTAAAGCTGCAAATGAGGATAGAAATCAAATTTTATCCGTTAATGGAGTGGTAAATTTCTTGTACTTTGAAAAAAAGCCAGCCATTATTCGTGATAAAGAAATTGAAATCATCAAAAAATACTTGGGAGAATCTTATAAAAGTATTCAAGTAGTTGATATGACCAATATTCCACCACAAACCAGGGTTTCCATCAATAATGGTTTATTTATGGGTCAAAAAGGAGAAGTCATTAAATCTGGTAAAAGAAATGTCTTTGTAAGACTAGATAGCATCAATATGATGATGATTGTAGAATTCAAAGTAGAAGAAATCTCCGTTGACTAAGCAATGGTCCAATCCACAATTTTATTGCTCCATTCTGCTCTGTAAGGAGTAGTTATTCGAATGTAATTATCTGTATAGCCTTCCAGCATAGGAGTTTGACTTGGATCTTTTTGCTTGATCGATTCAAATAAAACTTTTCTAGTGGCTCCAATATGTTGTGCTTTAAAATATTGTTCTTTTTGGTAAGATAGGTTGCGCAATATTTTATTTCTTTCTTGTCTTACAGAAACTGGTACCACAGGTTTAATGTCTAATGCTTTAGTGGAGGCTCTTTCAGAATAAGTAAATACATGCAGGTAGGAAATATCTAGTGCATGAATAAAATCCATACTTTCTTTAAAGTAAGCTTCCGTCTCTCCTGGAGAACCTACAATGACATCCACCCCAATACAAGCATCCGGTATCAATTGCTTGATTAAGCTAATCTTGTCTTTATATAATTGAGAATTATATCTTCTTTGCATTAATTTTAACACTGCATCTGATCCACTCTGTAAAGGAATATGAAAATGTGGCATAAAGCGCTTGCTTTGTGCTACCCATTCAATCATTTCGTCTGTTAATAAATTTGGCTCGATTGAAGAGATGCGATATCTAGGAATAGTTGTTTCAGTATCTAATGCTTTGATTAAATCAAAAAAGTTTTCTTCTCTTTTTTTGCCACCATCAAAACCTTTTCCAAAATCACCCAGGTTAATTCCAGTAAGCACTATTTCTTGAACTCCATTTTGTGCTAATTCTTTAGCCTGTTTCACTACATTTTGAATACTATCGCTTCTACTTTTTCCTCTTGCCATAGGAATGGTACAAAAAGAACAACTATAATCGCATCCGTCCTGTACTTTTAAAAATGTCCTCGTTCTGTCATTCACCGAAAAAGAACTATTGAAGCCAGAAACGGTTTCTATATCACAACTACAAATCTTAGTAGCATCACCCTTTGAAAGGGTAGAGATATGTTCGATTAAATTAAACTTCTCTGCAGCACCTAATACCAAATCCACCCCAGGGATTTCTGCAATTTCTTTAGGTTTTAATTGAGCATAACATCCGGTAATTACCACAAAACTTTCTGGAGCTTGTTTCTGAATCCTTCTAACCAGTTGTCTACACTCTTTGTCGGCATTCTCGGTCACGGAACAGGTATTGATTACATAAACGTCTGCCTTGTCCGTAAAAGCCCTTTTTTCAAAGCCTTCCTGTTCTAGTTGTCTAGAAAGGGTAGAAGTCTCCGAAAAATTAAGCTTACAGCCTAAAGTATGAAATGCTACAGAACGTTTATTATCCATGGGCAGCAAAGATAAAAAACCTAGAGGGAACCCGGAAATCTTAAAATATTCTTAATAAACCTCTTAATTTCCCTTTTTGCTTAGATTAAGTTAAGTTTGCAACTACTAAAAAAGGTAAAATGGACTTTAAAAAAGTAAACAATTGGACAGGGTGGATTGTAACCCTAATTGCATGTACTGTTTATATCATGACAATGGAAGCTACTGGTAGTTTTTGGGATTGTGGTGAATTCATTAGCAGTGCCTATAAATTACAAATTCCGCATCCTCCAGGAGCACCCATGTTTGTGTTGATGGGAAGGATATTCATTATTCTTTTTGGAGACAATCCATTAACGGCTGCAAAAGCAGTGAATACCATGAGTGCATTAGCAAGTGGTTTTACTATTTTATTTTTATTTTGGACCATTACGCATTTTGCTAAAAGAATGGTAGAGAAAGCTAGTGGTGCGGACCTAACTTCAAACCAGATTTTATTAGTAATGGGAGCTGGTGTAGTAGGCGCATTGGCTTATACATTTAGTGATTCATTTTGGTATTCTGCAGTAGAAGGTGAAGTATATGCTTTGAGTTCTTTTTTCACTGCATTGGTATTCTGGGCTATTTTAAAATGGGAACATAAAGCAGATCAGCCAGGTGCTGATAAGTGGATTATATTTATTTTTTACATGATGGGTATTTCTATTGGTGTTCACTTGTTGAATATCCTTACAATACCTGCAATTGTAATGGTGTATTACTTTAGAAATTACAAAGCTAGTTGGAAGGGTGGCTTAGTAGCATTTTTTATTGGAGTAGTCATTACTGGTTTTATTCAAGTGTTCTTGATTCAATATACTATTAAGTGGGCTGGTGCTTTTGATATCACTTTTGTAAATAGTTTTGGATTACCTTTCTTTAGTGGCTTTATTGCTTTCTTTGTTTTGTTAGCAGTATTGATTACTATGGGCATTCGCTACGCCAATAAGAAAGGGTATTATTTCATGAAATTAGGTATCTGGTCCATGGTATTTTTCTTCTTAGGATACACTAGTTATATCACTACCATGATTCGTTCAAATGCAGATACCTCTGTAGACATGTACAATGTAGATAATCCAGTGACTTTAATGGGTTATTTAGGTAGAGAACAATATGGTGATTGGCCTATTTTATATGGTCCAGATTATGTAGATAAAGTGGATAATATTGAAGGAAGCGATCAATATGTAAAAGCAAAAGATACTTATGAGGTTTCTGGAAAGAATTTAAAGAGAGATTGGTCATCTGCACCTTCTGCGCATTTATTTCCGAGAATGTGGGATTCAGAAAATGATAGAGGCCAAATGGATAGTTATAAAGCCTTTGCAGGTGTAGTGGATGGTGAAGCTCCAACAATGAGAGATAATATCAAATACTTTACCAATTATCAATTTGGTTTTATGTATTTGCGTTATTTCTTATGGAACTTTGCGGGTAAGCAAAATGATTTACAGGGTTTTGGTAATGTAAGAGATGGTAATTTCAAAACAGGTATACCAATTGTGGACAATGCGATTTTTGGAGAGCAATCTAAGTTGCCAGATTCCATAAGTAAGCATAATAATGCTAATAATAACCTTTACATGTTGCCTTTTATTTTGGGTATTATTGGTTTTATTTTTCAATATCAACATGCTAGAAAAGATTTTGTAGTAACTGGATTACTATTCTTCTTTACTGGTATTGCTATTGTACTTTATTTGAATCAAGTAAGTTTACAGCCTCGTGAGCGTGACTACGCTTATGTGGGTTCTTTCTATGCTTTTGCTATTTGGATTGGTTTGGGCGTTTTACAAATTGCAGAATGGTTGTCAAAAGCTATTACGCCTAAAATGGCAACTATTGCAGCTTCTGTAATTTGTTTCTTAGCAGTTCCAACTTTAATGGCTCAACAAGAGTGGGATGATCATGATAGAAGTCAAAAAACTTTACCAAGAGATTTGGCTAGAAACTATTTAGAGAGCTGCCCTCCAAATGCTATTTTATTCTCTTTCGGTGACAACGATACTTATCCTTTATGGTATGCTCAAGAAGTAGAAGGTATCAGACCGGATGTAAGAGTAGTGGTGAATAGCTTATTGGGTTCTGATTGGTATATGAAAGAGCTTAGATATAAAGTAAATCAAAGCGATAAGTTTGATGTTATTTTTACAGATGAGCAAGTAGCTGGTAATAAGTTGAATGCAGCTTATTATTATCCAGTTCCTGGTTATACAGAAACCCAATATTATAATTTAGATTCAGTTTTAAGATATGTTGTAGCTGACCCAGCAGGTAAATACCAAATGGCTACTCAGGATGGAAGTTCTGTTAATATCTTCCCTACACATAAGTTTAGTGTGCCAGTGAATAAGGCGAACGCTTTGGCTTCTGGTATTGCTAAGCCAACAGATTCTATTGTCAATGAATTGAAAATAGATTTCAATCCAAATAGACAATATTTGGTGAAGAATGAAATGGCCATTTTTGCCATTATTGCAACTAGTCAATTCAAACGTCCAATTTGCTTTACTTCTCAACAAGATTTAAAAGATTTGGGCTTGGATAAATATGCTCGTCAAACTGGAATGACTTATCAATTAGTACCAGTGGCTAATTCAGCTATTGATACAGATGCTGCTTTCAAAAATATGATGAATAAATTTACTTTTGGTAATGCACAAAATCCAAATGTCTATTTTGATGAAGAAAACAGAAGGCATCTAAATTCAATTAGATATTCAATTGCACAAGTTGCATTTGCATTAGCCGTAGAAGGTAAAAAAGATAGTGCTAGACAATTATTAAAGAAAATAGATCTTGCAACTAATGAAAAGAATTTTCCATATGGCATGACCTCGAACAGAGGTAATCAGCATAACTATTTTAGCTATGTATTCTTGCAAGCATGTTATGCTGCTGATGATAAAGTATTGGCTAAGAAAGTAAGTACTTCTGTTATGAAAGATTTAAAACAGCAAATAGCTTACTATAAATCTTTAGGTGAGTCGATGAGCGAAGATCAGTTCATGCAAAATGCTGATGCAGCGTATCAAGGCAAGTCAACAGCTTTAAGCAACAAGCAAATGTCTTTTGTGCAAGACATTCTAACTTGTTATCAACTGGAAGCTGCTATTACTAAACTAGAAGAAGATGCTAAAGTAAAGTAGTCAGTATATCAACTACCTGGTCAATTTCTTGACGGGTATTATTCTTAGAGAAGGAGAAACGCACTGTAGCGATTTCTCCTTCTTTTTTTAATGCCTGTATTACATGTGAACCTTGTTGAGCACCGCTAGAACAAGCACTTCCGCCACTTGCACAAATATGGTGTATATCCAAATTAAATAACAACATATCTGTCTTGTCCGTTTTAGGAAAATTCGTACTCAATAAAGTATATAAGCTTTTTCCAAAAGGATCTCCATTAAAACTCACTCCAGGTATTTTTTGAACCAACTGATCGTGCATGTATTGCTTTAAAGATTGCATATAAGCACTGTCTTTTTCGTAAGACTCACTAGCTAATTCTAAGGCTTTTGCAAAACCAACAATACCGTAAAGGTTTTCTGTGCCAGCACGCATGTTTCTTTCCTGAGCGCCACCATGCACTAAAGGATTGATTTTGATATTTTCATTAATATATAAAATACCAACGCCTTTTGGGCCGTGGAATTTATGTCCAGCACCTGTGATAAAATCAACCGGTGTTTCTTTCAAATTAAATGGGAAATGTCCCACAGTTTGTACCGTATCGCTATGAAAATATGCATTATGCTTTTTACATAAAGTGCCTACTTCGTGAATATCAATCATGTTACCAATCTCATTATTGGCATGCATAATGGATACAATAGTTTTTTCAGAGCTGTTATTCAATAATTGTCCTAAGTCTTCCATATCAATATGACCATCAGGAAGAATCTTTACCCATGAAAGTTGAATACCATGCGCTTTTGCCAAATGCTCTACTGTATGAAGTGTTGCATGATGTTCTATAGGTGAACTAATAATATGCTTACAACCTAAGTCGTGAATGGCAGCGTGTAAAATGGTATTACTGCTTTCAGTTCCGCCACTTGTGAAGAAAATTTCAGATGGTTTGGCACCTAGGTTTTTAGCAACAGACTTTCTGGCCTGTTCTACAGCCATTCTAGTTTCTCTACCATAACTATAAATAGAAGATGGATTACCAAACTTCTCCGTTAAATAAGGCATCATTGCTTCTAGTACTGCTGGATCTAATGGAGTAGTGGCAGCATTGTCAAAATAAATTCTTTCCATCCTTCTATTTAATTGAATGTATCGTTGAAATAATATTATCTGCTAAATCATCTGCAGCTTTTTGAGATTTTGCTTCAGTATAAATTCGCATAATTGGTTCGGTATTGCTTGTTCTCAAATGTACCCATTCGTCTTCAAAATCAATTTTAAATCCATCTACTTTATTAATTGGGTAAGCAGAGAACTTCGCTTCTAAAGTGCTAAAAATGGTCTCTAAAGACAATGAAGCATTTAAATCCATTTTCTTTTTACTCATATAATAAGCAGGATAACTAGCTCTTAAAGCAGATGCCGATTTTTGACTAGTGGCCAAATGACTTAAAAATAAAGCAATGCCAATTAATGCGTCTCTTCCATAATGTAAGTCAGGTACAATAATGCCGCCATTTCCTTCACCGCCAATCACTGCTTTTTCTTGTTTCATCATGTTTACTACATTCACTTCACCCACCGCACTTGCAAAATAAGAACAGCCATTTTTTTCAGTAATATCTCTAAGTGCTCTGGTAGAGGAAAGATTGCTTACTGTAGCACCTTTTTTATGTTGTAAAATATAATCAGCCACAGCTACTAAAGTGTATTCCTCTCCAAATAATTCTCCATCCTCACTTACAAAACATAAGCGATCTACATCAGGATCTACTGCAATGCCTAGTGTAGCTTTATTCATAGTTACTGTTGTGCAAAGTTCTGTAAGGTGTTCTTTTAAGGGCTCGGGATTATGCGCAAAATCGCCCGTCATTGCTTCGTTTAGGACAGTGATATTTTTCACGCCCAAAGCATGTAATAAGGCTGGCACAGTGAATGCACCTGAGCTATTGATGGCGTCTAATACAATAGAAAAATTAGCTGCCTCAATAGCTTTCTTATTAACTAATTGATATTGTAATATTGCTTCAATATGTTTTTCTAAACTATTGTTATCCGCAATCAAAGAACCTAAAGCATCTATAGAAGCATAATTAAAATCTTCGTTAGCTGCAATGGTTAAAATGGTCTTTCCTTCTTCTGCACTTACAAACTCTCCTTTTTCATTCAATAATTTTAAAGCATTCCATTCTTTAGGATTATGACTCGCCGTTAAAATAATTCCACCATCTGCTTTTTCAAATACCACTGCCATTTCTACCGTAGGAGTGGTGCTTAAACCTAAATGAATCACATCAATTCCTAAAGCTAATAAGCTTTGCTCTACCATCGCTTCCACCATATTTCCACTCATTCTACCATCTCTACCTACCACTACTTTCTTTTTTCCAGCAGATTTAGCGTTCAACCATGTTCCATAGGCTGATGCAAATTTCACCATATCTAATGGAGTTAGGTTCTCATTAGGTTTTCCACCGATAGTACCTCTAAATCCAGAAATGCTTTTAATTAATGCCATATTTAGTTCGAATTGATAGGCAAATTTACTTTAAATTTTTGCACTTCTTGTATCTTTATGCTATGACAAATAGCATTTGGTCGGCCCTTTTAGCAAAAGATCAGGCTTTATTTACTTTAATCAATGGTCGTTGGACCCATTCAATACTAGATCTGATACTTCCTTGGTGCAGAAATGCGAGTAATTGGTATCCATTTTATGCTGTTTTATTGGTGTATTTATTTATCAAATGGGGGAAAGCCACTTGGAAATGGTTGCTTTTTGCAGTGATCAATCTCACTGTTACCGATCAAATTAGTAGTAGTATATTTAAGCCGCTGGTGCATAGGTTAAGACCCTGCGCCGATTCTTTGATGACAGGTAAGGTTAATTTGTTGTTAGATCATTGTTCAGGAGGATTTAGTTTTACTTCTTCACATGCTGCCAATCATTTTGGATTAGCGATGTTCTTATTTATAAGTTTGACACCTCTGTTTAAAAAGTATACATGGTTGTTTTTTATCTGGGCAGGAATTATTTCTTATGCACAGGTGTATGTTGGGGTGCATTATCCATTGGATGTTTTAGCTGGAGCGATGATTGGACTTGTAGTAGGCAAATTGAATGGGGTGATCTTTAAAAAATTTCAACATGCATAAGAATAGCTTTATTATTAGCTTAACTGCTATTTTAATAGTGTATTGTATTGGCGCTTTTGCGATACCATTAATGGATGTGGATGCAGCGCAGTATGCCTCTATTAGTAGAGAGATGTTGGAAAAACAATCTTATTTACAATTATTTGATTTAAATGCAGATTATTTAGATAAGCCACCTATGTTATTTTGGTTGTCGGCATTATCCATGAAAATTTTTGGTATTTATGATTGGGCCTATCGTATTCCTTCTTTATTATTTTTAGGAATTGCATTGTTTGCAACATTTCATTTTGCCAAATTATATTATAATATTACCACGGCAAGATTGGCTTCGCTCATATTGGCTTCTAGTCAGGCGTTTTTCTTGATTTCGCATGATGTAAGAACGGACACGATGTTGGTGGGCTGGGTGATGGCCGCTATTTGTGCGATTGCTTATTGGACTGTAAAAAAACAAAATAAATATTTCTTTATTGCTGCGATAGCTATTGCTGGAGGCATGATGACTAAGGGGCCAATTGCATTAGTGGTACCCATTCTTTGTTTTGCACCTGAATGGTTTTGCAAAAAAGACTGGGCATATTTTTTCAAACCTATTTATTTATTAGGTATTGTAATAATTGCATTGTTTTTGTTCCCCATGACATGGGGTTTGTATCAGCAATTTGATCTACATCCAGGAAAAATCATCAATCATCGACCCATTCAATCTGGGGTGGAGTTTTATTATTGGACCCAAAGCTTTGGCAGGTATACAGGGGAGAATGCGTACAAGGAAATGGGCTATTTTACTTTCTTGTTAGAGAATATGTTTTGGAGCTTCTTGCCTTGGATATTTGTGTTCTTATGGGCCTTGATAACAAAATTCATCAACATTATTAAAGAAGGTGTCTTTCGCCCCAGTACAGAACGAATTAGTTTCTTTGGTTTTATGTTAACTTATTTAGTGCTATCAAGAAGTCAGGCGCAATTGCCTCATTATATTTTTGTGGTATTTCCATTAGCGGCTATTTTAACAGCAGCACATTGGGAGAAAATGCTTTGGAGCAATACAAGTGTTTCAAAAGCTGTTAAATTTTTATCTAGGTTTCATTTTTTCTTGATGCTTGTTTTTGTTTTAGTGGTAGGCTTAATATTGACTATTCCTTTTGGTCAAGCACCCAAGATTTTAATTCTTGCATTTTGCATTCTACTGTTTCTTATACTTAAAATGTTTTTATCAAATTATAGTTTGGGCCAAAAATGGTTCTATAATTCTATATTATTATGGTTGGGCGTGAACCTAGTAATGAACCTGCATTTTTATCCTAATTTGTTGCCATTTCAGTTAGGCAATCAATTAGTGAAACAAATCAATCAACAACATTGGGATAAAGAAAAGATAGTGTTGCATAAAATACCCAATAGTTATGCATTACATTTTTACGGGAAACATATTTTCAAAATACAAGAAGATAGTCTTCAATTAAAAGAAGGGGATTGGGTGGTGACCGATTTTAAAAATGATTCTATCATTAAGGCGCAGTTTCCAAATAGTCAACAAAGATTCGCTTCTAGAAGATTTCATGTTACTATGTTAAGTCTGCCATTCTTGAATCCAGCTACTAGAAATCAAGAAACTATTCCATTTGAAATCGTCGAACTTAAAAAATAAATTGAGTACTGTTTTTAGGTGCCGCTAATTCAAAACTTTTTCTGTTTCCATTGGAGGTTACATGAAAAATATTAATCTGTTGTGGATCTATTCCAAAGAGTAATTCGCAAAACACATTCAGTTGTTTTAACTGTTTTACATTTTTCACTTCAAAATAAGACCAGGTACTTTCAGATTGTATCTCATAACCAATATATTCCATATTCACTTTAGCTCCATTAGCTGCCAATGAGATTTTCTTTTGTACATATTGCTGTACTAAAGCGTCTGCTTTAGTTTTTTGCTTAGGATCGTTTAAATCAATTTGAATATGGTATTCTTTATTGATCATTTTCTCTAAATCATCAGTGAAAGTTCTAACACTTATTTCCAATGCTGCTTCTTTATTATTGTGTTGGATATCAATTACAGAAATAAAGAATGGATGAAATAAGGCAATCATCCAAGTGATCAAAGGTTTGAAAGGGATCCAGCTCATGTAATATATTTGATGTTTACAAAGGTCTTCTTTAATTTAACACCACAAAATTAGATTTAATGAACGATTTTCAAATGTATCTGCATTTAGGTTTTAAGCATATCATCGACCTAAGGGGGTCAGATCATATTTTGTTTATTGTGGCTTTGACGGCAAGGTATATTTGGTCTGATTGGAAACAGCTATTGATTTTAGTGACTGCCTTTACCATTGGTCATTCCGTAACTCTGGCATTAAGTGTTCTTCAATGGGTGAATTTACCCATTAACCTCATAGAACTACTCATTCCTGTCACTATCCTAATTACCGCTTTTACCAATTTTGGGGTAAAAACCTTCGATTTTAAGTCAAAATACCCCATAATTTACTTTTTTGCCCTGTTTTTTGGGCTAATTCATGGTTTGGGCTTTAGTAATTATTTAAGAAGTTTATTGGGAAAAGAGGAATCTATCTTGGTGCCTTTGTTCTCATTTAACCTGGGATTAGAGTTAGGCCAACTGCTGATAGTGAGTGTAATTTTAATAATTTCATTTATATTCGTATCCCTCTTAAAGCTGGATAGAAAAAGGGTTGTTCAGGTAATTTCTGGCATCGTTTTTTTACTAGCTGCAAACATGGTTTGGGAGAGAATTGTATCTTTTTTTTAATTGAAAATAACCACCAATGAAGAAGCTTTTAATGCTTGGTTTTTCTGTTATGGCATTTGTAGCAACCAGTTTTGCTCAAGATATCCGTAACAATCCTAATTCAAATCACGGAAACAAGTTTGAACAATTAGGAACCATTTTACCTACTCCAAATGAATATCGTACAGCGAGTGGTGCTCCAGGTCCAAAGTACTGGCAGCAAAGAGCAGACTACGACATCAAGGCAACATTAGATGAAAAGAATTTAATGTTACATGGTGCGGAAACTGTTACTTATTTCAATAACTCTCCAGATGTGTTAACTTATATCTGGTTGCAGTTAGATGAGAATGAGCATAGCACTGTTAAGAATGCAGGTTATCCTGATGGAAGTTCATTAGGTAGAGGAATGTCTCCAGCTGCTATTGATAAAATGGCAGAAGAAAAAACAGATAATGGTTTAGGAGATAATATCTTGAAAGTAACAGATGCTTTAGGTAAGAACTTAAAATACACTGTGAACAAAACCATGATGCGTATAGAAGTTCCAACAGCTTTAAAGCCTGGTCAAAAATTTGTTTTCAAAATTGATTGGAATTATAAGATTACAGATAGAATGACAGTTGCTGGAAGAGGTGGATATGAATTCTTCCCAGAAGATGGTAACTATTTATTTACCATGACACAATGGTATCCAAGATTAGCAGTGTATTCAGATTTCCAAGGATGGCAACATCACCAGTTTACTGGTAGAGGAGAGTTTGCATTGACTTTTGGAAATTTCAATGTAGCTATCACTGTTCCTGGTGATCATGTGGTAATGGCAACAGGTGAGTGTCAAAACTATCCTGCAGTATTATCTGCTGCACAATTAGCTAGATGGAACAAGGCTTTAACTTCATATAAAGAGCCAGTAGAAGTGGTTACTTTAGAAGAAGCAAAAGCTGCTGAAAAAAATAAAGCTACCACTACAAAAACTTGGGTGTTCAAAGCAGAAAATGTGCGTGACTTTGCATTTGGAAGTAGCCGTAAATTTATCTGGGATGCTTTAGCAACAGATGTAGAAGGTAAGAAAGTAATGAGCATGAGTGCTTATGGCAAAGAAGCTTATGGTTTATACCGTAAGTTTTCTTCTAAAGTAGTAGCTCATACTATTAAGTCTTATTCTAAGTTTTCTATTCCTTATCCTTATCCTGTAGCACAATCTATTGAAGCTGCAAATGGTATGGAATATCCAATGATTTGTTTCAACTATGGTAGAACTGAGAAAGATGGTTCTTATACGGAAGCTACTAAGAATGGCATGTTAGGTGTAATCATTCACGAAGTAGGTCATAATTTCTTCCCAATGATTGTGAACTCTGACGAGCGTCAATGGTCTTGGATGGATGAGGGTTTAAATACATTCGTTGAATACTTAACAGAGGAATTATACGATAATAAATTCCCTACTCGTCGTGGGCCAGCTTGGACGATTGCTGATTACATGAAATTGCCTAAGGATCAATTAGAGCCAATTATGACGAATAGTGAAAACATTATTCAGTTTGGTCCTAATGCTTATGCAAAACCAGGAACAGCTTTAAATATCTTACGCGAAACCATTATGGGTCGTGAGTTATTTGACTATTCATTTAAAGAATATGCTAGAAGATGGGCTTTCAAACACCCAACGCCTGCAGATTTATTTAGAACAATGGAAGATGCAAGTGCTGAAGATTTAGATTGGTTCTGGAGAGGTTGGTTCTATAGTATCGATCCAGTGGATATTGCTATTGATACTGTGAAGCATGCGGTGTACGATCCAACTGCTGTTGCACCTGCTGCAAGAACAATGCAAGGAAGAAGTTTAGACAAGCCAATTGTAAATAATTTTGAAGATATTTCTAAAATTAGAAATAGAAATGATAAGTCTATCGTGTTCTTAACTGATGTAGATACTACATTAAGAGATTTCTATTGGAAATATGATAGAGGTATTGTTCCTTACGATTCTGTAACTAAGCAACCTGCTATTAGCTTTGGCGCACCAGAAGTTTTAACAGATGCAGAGAAAGCAAAATATGCAAATGTGCATTTATATGAAATTAGTTTCTTGAACAAAGGTGGTTTAGTAATGCCAATTATTGTTGAATTTACTTTTGAAGATGGTACTAAAGAAGTAACTAAGTATCCAGCTCAAATCTGGAGAAAGAATGAAAATAAATTAACTAAGGTATTCTTAACGAATAAAAAGGCAGTATCTATTAAATTAGATCCAATGCGTGAAACAGCTGATATTGACGAGTCAAACAACAGTTGGCCAAATGTATCTGAGCCTTCTAAGTTTACTTTGTTTAAAGCTAAAGCAATGGGAAGAGGCCAATCATTTGGTTTATCACCAATGGCCGCCGCGACGAAAAATTAATTTAAAAGCTGAAAATAAATCGAGCCCATCGTTTATGGTTGGGCTCGAAAAAATCATAAGAGTTGAAATAAAATAGCCCTTACATTTTCATAAGGGCTATTTTATTTTTATTCTTCCAATTTATGCGCTGCTGACTTGTAGTTTCGCCATTTAGTAATAACGGCTTCCATATCTGCTGGTAATGGACTGTCAAAGCTCATATGCTTTCCAGTTGTGGGATGTTCAAAGCCCAATGTTGCGGCGTGTAAAGCACATCTAGGACAGGCTTCAAAACAATTGTCTACAAACTGTTTGTATTTGGTATAAATAGTTCCTTTTAAAATTCTATCTCCACCGTATTCCCAATCATTGAATAATGTGTGTCCAATATATTTCATGTGTACACGAATCTGGTGTGTTCTACCTGTTTCCAAAACGCATGAAACAAGAGTGGTATAATTAAATCTTTCTACTACTTTATAATGTGTAATGGCATGTTTGCCTGTTTCTCCTTCTGGGTATGCGTCAAATTGTTTTCTATTGGTTTTGTGTCGTGCAATATGAGCTTCAATAGTACCTTCCTCTTCTTGTACATCTCCCCAAACCAAGGCCATATATTTTCTTTCTACCGTGTGGTTAAAAAATTGCTTGGCTAAATGGCTTGCAGCCTCTGGTGTTTTTGCTAATACAATTAAACCAGTGGTATTTTTATCTATCCTATGAACTAATCCAAATCTTGGAAGTAGTTCTTCGTTTAAATCGGGGTTTTGAGATAATAAATGATGTGCTACACCATTTAATAAAGTGCCTGTATAATTTCCAATGCCAGGGTGCACCACCATATTGGCTGGCTTGTTGATCACCATCACTGCATCGTCTTCGTAAACGATGTTTAAATCCATGGCTTCCGGCTTCAATTCGGTATAGTCAGGATTAACATAACTCATATAGACCACTTCATCACCTGGTCTGGTTTTATAATTACTCTTTACTACTTTGCCATTTACGGTTAAAAAACCAGCATCAATTCCATTTTGTAATTTATTTCTGGTCATTCCCTCAATACGCATTTGCACCCATTTGTCTATACGCATAGGTTCTTGACCTTTGTCTACCATAAAGGTTAATCGCTCGTAAACTTCTTCGTTATTTTCTTCTTGTAGTATTTCTGGTTCAGTTGACATGTTGCAAAAGTAGGATATTGCTGCTTAGTTTGTAACTTTGCTTCATGCAACAAAAAGTGTATTTCGAAGATTTGGGCGTAAATTCCTATCAGCCCACCTGGGATTATCAAGAAAGCTTGTTGGCCAAGAATACACAAATCAAGTCAATTGCAAGGGAAAAAGGGGAAGATGTATTGCAAACTAGCACTGAACATAGATTTTTGATGGTGGAACATCCTCCGGTGTTTACATTAGGGAAAAATGGAAAAAGAGAGCATGTATTGGTTTCTGAAGAGCAATTAGAAAAACTAGGAATTGAATTCTTTCATATAAACAGAGGTGGTGATATTACTTATCATGGTTTGCAACAAATTGTAGGCTATCCAATTTTGGATTTAGATAAGTTTAAGACCGATTTAGGATGGTATTTAAGAAGCTTGGAACAAGTCATTATTGATACCATTGCAGAATATGGATTAAAAGGAGAAAGAAGTGCAGGCGAAACAGGAGTTTGGTTGGAACCAGATAATCCATTTATGGCAAGAAAGATTTGTGCTATGGGTATCAAATGTAGTAGATGGATTACCATGCATGGATTTGCTTTAAATGTGAATACAGATTTATCTCATTTTGAATATATTGTTCCTTGTGGAATACAAGGTAAAACAGTCACTTCTTTGGAAAAAGAATTAGGTAAAAAACTAGATTACCAAGAAGTAAAAAATAAAATCAAAAAACATTTTGCAAATATTTTTGATTGCGAATTGGTTGGCTAATACAATAGTACTCCAGGTTTAACAGATCTATTTCCTTGTAATCCTCCTGAATGAACTAATAATATCTTAGCATCATTTTTAAAATAATTTTCTTTGATTAGATGCTCAAAAGCAGTGATTAATTTCCCAGTATATACAATATCCGTAGGGATTCCCGTACGCTTCCAAAATTCATTCATGCAATCAATCTGTGTTGGAGTTGTTTTAGCATAGCCTCCTTGGTGAAATTGGTGCAACAAGGTATAAGGTTTTGATGGATCAGAAAGTATTGCATTGATTTCTTTAAAAATACTTTCCTCATTTTTTAAAATAGGAATGCCAATAATTTCTTGATGGTCTTTGCTACAACTTATTAATCCGGCTAACATAGTACCTGTCCCGACGGCTGCTAATATATAATCATAATTACCAAGATTTATTTCTTCTTGAATGCTTGCAAAGCCTTTACAACCTTGTTTTCCATATCCACCCTCGTCAATAAAATAAGTAGATGATTTATCTTGATTTTTTAATAGCTCATTTTTCTTTTCTTGAAAATGGGTTCTCCCTAAGTAAACCAATTGCATTCCATAATTTAAAGCTTCTTGTAAACTGGGTGTGATGGGTTCGTTTTCGTTAGTCCTTATATAGCCAATGGTTTTTAATCCCAAATATTGTCCAGCATAGGCCAAAGCCACAATATGATTTGAATAAGGGCCCCCAAAACTTGCAAGAATTTTGGCATTTTGCTCCTTGGCTTCTTGCAAATACAATTTAAGTTTATACCATTTATTGCCGCTTACAATTGGGTGCACCATATCAAGCCGAAGCATGTCAACTGAGTGACCCAGATGGTGATAGTAGCTTAAAGAAGATATAGTGGCTTTTGTATGCAAACTTTTTATAATTAGTGAAAATCAGTTATTTTTGCAGACAATATTTACCTGCAGGGTAAATGTACAATTAATTAAAAAAATAGCGAGATGAGTGCACCTACATTAGTGATTTTAGCGGCAGGAATGGCAAGCAGGTATGGTAGTCAAAAGCAAACAGAAGGATTTGGTCCAAATGGGGAGACCATAATGGATTATTCAATATACGATGCTATCAGAGCAGGTTTTGGTAAGGTAGTATTTATAATCAGAGAAGATTTTAGCGATGCATTCAAAGCAAGTTTTGAGCCTAAATTAGCTGGCAAAATTGCCACTGACTATGTGTATCAATCTTTAGATAAATATACAGAAGGGTTTGCAGTTGCAGCAGATAGAACCAAGCCTTGGGGTACTGCTCATGCATTATTGTGCACTAAGGGCGTGGTAAACGAACCATTTGCAGTAATCAATGCAGATGATTATTATGGTGCTGAGGCATTTAAAGAAGCCTATCATTTTTTAACCACAAGCTGCTCCGAAAAAGAGTATTGTATTCTTGGATATGAATTATCCAATACATTAAGTGAAAATGGAACGGTGAGTAGAGGAGTATGTAGTGTGGATGCAAACAATAATTTAACCGCTATAAATGAGCGTACTAAAATTTATAGAACAGCAGCAGGTCAAATTGTATTTGAAGAGAATGGTATTGAAACGCCATTACAAGAAGATACTAGAGTGAGTATGAATTTTATGTGTTTTGCTCCCGGCTTTATTGATTTATGCGCATCTGAGTTCAAATTGTTTTTAGCAAAACAAGGCCAAGAATTAAAATCAGAATTTTATATCCCTTTTGTAGCAGGTAGATATAGTGAATTAAAAATGGGTAATGTAAAAGTGATTCCTACCAATGCAAAATGGTTTGGGGTAACTTATAAAGAAGATGCTCCTGGTGTAAAAGCAAGTATAGATGCATTGGTTGCATCAAATGTGTATCCAGCAAAACTTTGGTAAAATCTAGTTGTAAGATTTAATCGAGTAGATATAATCTTTGAAATTGCTTATATGGCTTTTTCTATCCTTGCCCAATTTAGAACTTGCCTTAGCCAATTTTATTTTAACGTCCTTAGTAGATTCGTTTTCTTTAATGGTGTTCACTAAGTCGTAAATCTTTTTTGATTTAATAGCGAAAGCCACACCCTCTGCTTGTTTTTGACGTGTACTAATAATACCAATTAATTCAGCATTATCATTAAATACAGGTGCTCCAGAATAACCTGGGTTAGCGCTGATTTGAATTTGATAAGCATTGCTATCACCTTCAAAACCTGACTGAGCACTTAAATAACCTTTACCGTATACAATATCATTATCAGATCTTGGGTAACCTAAAGTGAAAATTTCCTCTCCTAGATCAGTCATTTTTTTACGTATGGTAAATGGTAATTGCTTAGGTTGCTTAAATTCTTCATCATTAATTTGTAAGACAGCTAAGTCTAATGCTTGATCAGCATATATTATATCTGCTTTCAATTCTTCACCATCACTATTTACTACTATGGCACTGTTTCCTTTTAATACGTGAGCATTAGTAATAACAAATCCTTTTGTATCAATTAAAAAACCAGAACCACCACTTATTAATTTGGCATTTTCTGGTAATTTGGTTTTTACTTCATTTAATAAGTGACCTTGTACTTTCTGATCCTTTTTAATCACTTCAATTGCCTTACTTAATTGTAAAACCTGAGAACCGTTTAAGCTAGGAGAGAAGTACATGATCATGGAAGAAGTAAACAATGCAATAAATCCTCCAACTGATGCGGCAATAGCAGTTACTTTTTTGTATTTATTCCAAAGTACAATTACTTTCCCTTTGGTTGTGTTTTTATCAACAATATCCCATTCGCCAGCTGCATTTAATTGGTCAAATGTTTGCTTGGATAATTGAGCGAAATTTTTACGCTTAGCAAATTGATTCATTTGAAGTAAGAACATCTCATGTTCAACCACCATTTGATCAATCTCGGGCGTTTTCTTTCGGATGGATTCAAATTGAGCCATCTCCTGGGTAGACATATCGCCTGCCAGGTATCTTTCTATAGCTTCTAATAATTGAATATCATCCATTGTTT
>CALCEA010000103.1 GCA_937900675.1 uncultured Chitinophagaceae bacterium | reverse complement strand
AAGCATGGCGGCTTCTTTAAGATGGATAGATTAGCGGAAGTGGCAGAAGTAAAATGGAAGGGCAAAACATTTATCTGCATTAAGCCAACAACCTTTATGAATTTAAGTGGAAAGGCATTTAAGTATTGGATGGATAAAGAAAAAGTGGCGCTAGAAAACACTTTAACTATTGTAGATGATTTAGCATTACCTATTAATAAATTAAGATTAAGAGCATCTGGTTCGGACGCTGGACATAATGGATTAAAAGATATTCAATTAACATTGGGGACAGATGCATATCCAAAACTAAGATTTGGTATTGGCAATAATTTTGCCAAAGGACAACAAGTAGATTTTGTATTAGGCAAGTGGGCACAGGATGAAAGAAAAACCATTGATTTAAAAATTCAAAAATCAGTGGAGATAATAGAATCATTTGCAGCCATAGGATTGTCAAGAACGATGACGATGGCCAATGCATTAGATATTAAACCTTAATAAATTTTCAACTATGAGTATATACTGTATTGGAAGAAACTATGTAGCGCATGCAAAAGAATTAGGAAACGAAGTGCCTACTTCGCCAGTAATTTTCATGAAGCCATCCACTGCATTATTAAATAAAGGAGAGCAATTAACTATTCCAAGCTTTACCAAAGATTTACATTACGAAGCGGAACTGGTATTAAGAGTAAATCAAGTTGCAAAAAAAGTAAAGAATGCGCATGTGATGGATTATTGTGATGCCATTACGGTAGGTATAGATTTTACTGCAAGAGATGTTCAAAACGATTTAAAAGCAAAAGGACTTCCTTGGGAAAAAGCAAAAGCATTTGATGATTCAGCAATTATAGGAGAGTGGATTCCTTTAACAGAAGATATGTTTGAAAACCCATTTCATTATAGCATGACACAAAATGGCAATATGGTTCAAGAAGGAGACTCTTCATTAATGATCTACGGATTGCCTCAGATTATAGAAAGCATCACAGAATACTTTACCCTATACCCAGATGATCTAATCTTTACAGGAACCCCTGCTGGAGTTGGTCCAACACATCAAGGAGATGTATTTGAGGGCTTTTTTGAGGGAAAATCCGTTTTTAAGCTTCAAGTGAACCCTTAATTATCAATTTTTTATCCTAAATTTGCCACCCCTAAAAGGGCATAACCAATAGGAATTCGGCGAGGTAGCTCAGTTGGTTAGAGCACAGGATTCATAACCCTGAGGTC
>CALCEA010000102.1 GCA_937900675.1 uncultured Chitinophagaceae bacterium | reverse complement strand
GAGGGAACCAATCGTTTTGAATATGGTAATTCCGCTTTAAGATCAGAGAAAAGCTTACAGTTAGATGCGGCAATAGAATGGAGCAATGCACATTTGAGTATTGCTGGAAATGTATTTTACAATAATGTTAGAGATTATATTTATTATCAAAAACTTATTGGCAAAAATGGAGCTGATAGTATTATCCATCAAGTAAATGAAGATGGATCTATCAATAATTTATATGCTTTTGCATTTAAACAAAGCAATGCACATTTATATGGAGCAGAATTAAATGTAGATATCCATCCACATCCTTTGGATTGGTTACATGTGGAGAATAGTATTAGTTTGATTAAGGCAGAATTTGATCAGCCCATTGATGGAAGTAAAAATTTACCAGGTATACCAAGTGCAAGATGGTTAACAGAAGTAAGATTTGATTTATTCAAAGGAGCGAGTCAAATAAAAAATTCATCATTGAGTATTCAGGTAGATAATAATTTCGCGCAGAACCATGCATTCACAGGATACAATACAGAAACCAATACACCAGCGTATCATTTAATTAATATGGGATACAGTACCAATATTATGCGCAAGCAAAAAGTATTGTTCCAGGTTTCTTTGATTGCACAAAATATTACCGATGTTGCTTATCAAAATCATTTAAGCAGATTAAAATACACTGCAGAGAATATGTCTACAGGAAGAATGGGTGTATTTAATATGGGACGCAATTTTAGTATTAAAGTGAATGTACCATTGGTGTTTTAAATACCTTTATATTAATAATTATATAAATACTAATTATCGTTATTATTAAAAAGTACATACGTAAATAAAAAGTTAACATAGAATTAGTAAGGATAATGATATTCCTCATACATAAGGCGCAATAAATACAATAAATTTGCGATATACTTATTATGAAGAAGACCATATCCTTACTTTTTCTTTTTACAACTATTATCCTTGTTTGGTGTGGCTGTCAGCATGAATTAGTGAATGCCAATGTTGGATTGAATAATGACAGTATTGTAGTAGTAACGCCTCCGGCTAATGGAGGAACAACCAGTGGAACTAGTGGTAATGCAGCTGCCGTATCAGATACTGTTTGTTTTAATAGTGAAGTGCTTCCCTTATATGTGAGTTATTGTGGCTCTGCAGGATGTCATAATGAATTATCCCATAGAGAAGGCGTGATTACTACCAACTATGGTTATATCATGAATGGCATTAGAGCAAAGAATCCAGGAGGTAGTAAATATTATACCATTATTGGAAATGGAATGCCACCAAGATCAAGTCCACAAATGACAGCAGCTAATTTAGCGACCATTTTAAAATGGATCAATCAAGGTGCGTTGAATACATCTTGTACCAATACCTGTGATACCACTCAATACGGATATGTCAATGCAGTCCAAACCATCCTTGCTAACAATTGTGGAGGATGTCATGGTACCAAGCCCGGATCTGCTAATGTTTATTTAGGAGATTATGCTAGTGCAAAAGCATATATCAGTGCGAATAAAACATTGTTCTTAAACGCCATCAATCATTCAAGCACATTAACAGCTGCACAAAGAATGCCGCCCTCTGCAAAAATGATTGATTGTAAGATTACACAAATTCAGAAATGGATTGATAAGGGGTATCCGAATTAAACCCAAATATTAATGTAGTATCAATAATATAGAATGAATCAAATAGTTAAAATAGCAATATTTGTTTTTGTAGTGATCAGTGTGGCATCTTGTTATTATGATAACAAAGATCAAATGTATCCTCAGGTAGTTGCTACTGCTTGTGATACAAGTTCGGTTACTTATAGTGTAACTGTGAAAACCATTTTAACGAATAATTGTAATGGATGTCATAGTACTGCAGCTGCTGCATCTAGTGGTGGCGGTATTGCATTAGATACTTATACGGGTGTGAAAGCTTATGTGACCAATGGAAAATTGTATGGATCTATTGCACAGAATGGAACAGCATCTCCGATGCCAAAGAATATGGCGAAGTTGGATAATTGCACGATTAATAAAATAGCCGTATGGATTAATCGCGGTGCTTTAAATAATTAAATATGAAAAAAATTATTATTGGAATTTTTTTCTTTGTTTTATTACAAAGTATTTCAACCACAGTTACTGCACAAAAAGTATATGCAACAAAAACTGGTCAATTGTTTTTTAATGCAACAGGTGGTATTGAAAAAATAGCTGCTGTGAATAATCAAGTAGATTCAAAATTTGTAGATGCTACTGGACAAATAGTTTTAGCAGTACTAGTAAAAGGATTCAAGTTTGAGAATCAATTGATGGAAGATCATTTTAATGAGAACTATATGGA
>CALCEA010000101.1 GCA_937900675.1 uncultured Chitinophagaceae bacterium | reverse complement strand
TACAAGTAAATAAGCACAATAATGCGTATAGCTTTTATGTAAAAAATGGATTTGATAAAGAAACTGAATTCAAATTTGATATTGGCAATGGATTCTATATGGACGACTATTTAATGAGAAAAAAATTACATTAATTTATTAAACACTGTGTTCTAAAGTGATCTTTAATAAGTCTACAAAATTTCTTACTTCTAATTTGTAGTAAATATTTTTTTTAATAGTTGATACTGTATTAGACTTAATATTCAGCGTTGAAGCTATATCTTTTATTTTCATACCCTTAACTAACAATGAAACGACTTCTTGTTCTCTAGAAGATAGCTTGTAAGCTGCCATTTTACTCATTTCAATAGTTTCCATTTTAAAAAAATATTTTAACAAAATTAAACAAAACAAATAGCTATTTAGGTCTTCTAAAATCTATTATTAAAAAACCACATTAATATGTTTAAAAATGTGAAACTTTTCTACGAGAAATTTCTATTAAAGATTGTCAAATCAATTCATGTGTTTGTTTTACTATACCCATTATAAAAACACTTTGTACCTGACCAATATTTTCAGCCTGACTTAATTTATTCACATGAAAATGGTAATAGCTATTCATATCTTCTGTTATAATTTTCATCATAAAATCAAATTCTCCAGAGATACTATAACACTCCACAACTTCTGGTAATTCATTAATAAGTTTAATAAAGTGCGCACCAGATTTTTTACTATGCTGATTTAATGAAACATAACAAATGACCATTAACCCTTTTTTAATTTTTGAGCCATCTATCAATGTGGCATATTGCTTAATAACCCCACTCGATTCTAATCTTTTAATTCTTTCATGCACTGGTGTAGTACTTAACTGAACAGATTCTGCAATCTCTTTGACAGAGATTCTTGCATTGGCTTGAAGCAATCTTAAAATCGCTAAATCTTTTGCATCCAATGGAATGGTATTATTGGCAATAGCCGAATCTTCTATTATAGCCTTGTTTTTCATAATAAAAAAGCATTTATAGTACTAAATTGCGCATTTTTTAGCATTTTTCACTAATTTTTAGATATATTTTATTATTTTCTTCTACAAAACTACCTTTGTGCCTTAAATAAATACTATTATGGGCTTACAAAACATCGATTTTAGCTTACCATATAAGGTAGCAGATATCTCCCTAGCAGAATGGGGTCGTAAAGAAATTCGTCTAGCTGAAGCAGAAATGCCAGGTTTAATGAGCATCCGTGCAGAATACGGACCTAGCCAACCATTAAAAGGTGCTAGAATTGCAGGTTGTTTACACATGACTATCCAAACCGCTGTATTAATTGAAACATTAACTGCATTAGGTGCGGAAGTAAAGTGGAGCTCTTGTAATATCTTCTCTACACAAGATCAGGCAGCAGCAGCAATCGCAGCAGCTGGTATTGGTGTTTTTGCTTGGAAAGGCCAAAGCATCGAAGAAGCTGATTGGTGTATTGAACAAACTTTATTCTTTGGAAGTGAAGATCGTCCATTGAACATGATCTTAGACGATGGTGGTGATTTAACTAACATGGTATTTGATCAATATCCTCAATTTGTAGCTGGTATCAAAGGTTTATCTGAAGAGACTACTACAGGTGTTCACCGTTTATATGAGCGTATGGCAAAAGGTACTTTACCAATTCCAGCGATCAATGTAAACGACTCTGTAACTAAATCTAAGTTTGATAATAAATATGGTTGTCAAGAATCATTAGTAGATGCGATTCGTCGTGCTACAGATGTGATGATGGCTGGTAAAGTAGCTGTAGTAGGTTCTTATGGTGATGTTGGTAAGGGTTCAGCAGGTTCTTTAAGAGGTGCTGGTTGTAGAGTAATTGTAACAGAGATTGATCCAATCTGTGCTTTACAAGCTGCAATGGATGGTTTTGAAGTAAAGAAAATGATTGATGCTGTTAAAGAAGCTGACATCATCGTTACTGCATCAGGTTGTAGAGACTTGATTACTGAAAAGCATTTCAGAGCAATGAAGGATAAAGCAATTGTTTGTAACATCGGTCACTTTGATATTGAAATTGATATGGCTTGGTTAAATAAAAACTACGGTCATACAAAAGATACCATCAAACCACAAGTTGATTTATACAATGTTGATGGAAAAGATATCATCGTATTAGCTGAAGGTCGTTTAGTAAACTTAGGTTGTGCGACTGGTCACCCAAGTTTTGTAATGAGTAACTCTTTCTCTAACCAAACTTTAGCTCAAATAGAATTATGGACAAACCATAAGAACTACGAAAACAAAGTATATGTATTACCTAAGCATTTGGATGAGAAAGTTGCTAGATTACACCTTGCTAAAATCGGCGTTGAATTAGACGAATTAACTGCTGAGCAAGCTGCATATTTAGGCATTCCTCAAAAAGGACCTTTCAAGTCTGATATGTACAGATACTAGAAGAAATTATACCATTTTATGTGGAAAAGCCCGGCCTGAGAAATCAAGGTCGGGCTTTTATTTTCAGTATCTTTAAAGAGCAAAAAACGATTTGCTTCAATAATAAAATTGCTTTTATGAAAATGTACAAATTACTTATCACTAGCTTAATGCTATGTTCATTGAATGTTGTTATGGCGCAAGGATTAGGTATTATACCAGAACCCTATTTAGCAACAAAAGGTAAAGGAACCTATACCCTACCCAAAACTATTAGTATTAGCGCGCCAAGCTCTTTGAAAAACATTGTTGATCCGATGATTGCTCAATTAAAATTAGTGACCGGAAAAACAGTTAATCTAAGTAAGAATGAACCTACCATCGAGTTAAGTTTGATTAAAGACGATATAATTGGTAATGAGGGTTATTTATTAAATGTAAATGAAAAAGGCATTCAAGTAAAAGCGAATACTGAAGCAGGTATATTTTACGGATGGCAAACTATTCAACAATTAATGCCCGCTGCTATTTACGGAAAGAGTGAATCTAAAAATACCAATTGGGAATTATCACATTGCTCCATCATTGATAAACCAAGATTTGGCTGGAGAGGCATGATGCTGGATGTAAGTAGACATTTTTTTAGCAAAGAAGATGTAAAGATATTTATTGACGATATGGTTCGTTACAAATACAATAGATTCCATTGGCATTTAACAGATGACCAAGGTTGGAGAATTGAAATCAAGGCATTACCCAAATTAACAAGTGTGGGTGCATGGAGAGTGGAGAAAAAAGGAAAGTGGATGAATATTACCACACCTGATATCAACGAACCAAAAACCTATGGTGGATTCTATACACAGGAAGACATTAAAGAAGTAGTGGCTTATGCAAAAGCAAGATTTATAGAAGTAATCCCAGAGATTGATGTACCAGGACATAGCATGGCAATGTTAGCTGCTTATCCAAATTTAAGTACTACTCCTAATTACCCTTACCAAGTGAATGCAGGTGATGAGTTTATGGATTGGGAAGGCTTAAACGGACACCCCACTGCAAGAATTGATAATTCATTAGATCCATCCAATGAAGAAGTATATAAAGTTCTTGACAAAGTAATGACTGAAGTAGCTCCTTTATTCCCTTTTGAATACATTCATATGGGGGGCGATGAAAATGCAAAAAACAATTGGGAGAAATCCGCAAATGTACAAGCAATGATGAAGCGCGAAGGTTTGAAAGATCAAATGGAAGTTCAAAGCTATTTTGTAAGAAGATTGCAAAAAATCATCAATTCAAAAGGTAAGAAGATGATGGGTTGGAATGAAATTTTACAAGGTGGATTAAGTGGAGATGCAGCTGTGATGAGTTGGCAAGGTGTAAAAGGTGGCATTGAAGCTGCAAAACAAGGACATAAAGTAGTGATGTCTCCAAATGATTATAATTATATTGATTATTACCAAGGTGAAGTGACCGCTGAAGGAAAAGTTTACAGAGGATTAAGAATGAAAACCACTTATGGTTTTGATCCAGTTCCAGAAGGCGTTGACCCTACCCTTATTTTAGGGAATCAAGCCAATCAGTGGACAGAGCAATTACAGAATATGCGAAATGTCCAATACATGACATGGCCAAGAGGATTAGCAGTAGCAGAAACCAACTGGTCTCCGAATGAGAAAAAAGATTGGAAACATTTTACTAAAAAAGTAGAAAAGCAATTTGATGTATTTGAAGCAGCCAATGTGAAATATGCAAAAAGCATGTACGATGCCATTGTAAGTACCGAACTCAATACAAAAGGAGAATTGATTTTGAAAATGGAAGGGGAAGTTGATAATTTAAGATTCTACTATACTATTGATGATCAAATGCCAGATAATTATAGCGACGAATATACCAAACCTGTTATACTTCCAAGTGATGTTACTTTAGTAAGAGTACAAAGCTACAGAGATGGCAAGCCAATTGGAAAATTATTAAATATCCCTATTGAATCTTTAAGAAATAGAGCTAAAAAGGTTTTATAATATATGATGAAGCATTCGATACTTTCAATATGGCTGCTATGCTTTACGATAGTATCGAATGCTCAAAATATTCGTTTTAAAAAAGACATCACCGAAATTGGAGATAGCAGCAGGGTTCAAAAAATAATTAATTTATTAAAAGGAACTCCAAACCCATTAATTGACTCCACTAACATGGTGATCAATCGATATATTCAATCTATTGGTAGCTTAGAAGGCAAAATCGTTAATTCAATCAATATAGAACAAAGACATTTTGGCACTGATATTGATAGACCTACAGTTCAAAGAAAAAATGCTCTAATCGATATTGCAAACAAACTTCATGATAAAACAAATAAAAAAACAATTAATAAAAATATTTTTATTAAAATAGGTCAGCCATTAAACCCTTTAATTGTGGCATACAATGAGAAATGGCTAAGAGACTTAAGTTATATTCAAGATGCAAGAATACTAGCGTATCCCAACAAAGAAGATTCCAACAAAGTAGATTTATTCATTGTAACAAAAGATGTATTACCATTAGGTGGATTTTTTAATCTAAGAAAAGCCAATGCATTTGATCTAAAATTAAATACTGAGAATATTAATGATTTAGGAAATTCATTTAGTATTTCTCAAAACTATGATCATGATAGAAATAAAACAGCTGGATGGGGAGTTGATTATAGTTTTAGAAATATTGTAGGCAGCTTCATGGATATCAAAGCCGGATATCAATCTTTTGCCAATAATTATGCAAATAGTATGCCTTCTGCAAATCATTATTATATAAACGGAGGCAAACCTTTACTTCATCCTTTAGATAGATGGATATACGGATTTAGTTTTTTACAAGAAAAAAATATTAATGGCTACAAAATTTGGACAGATTCTTTATTTAGAAACACTTTGCAATATCATTTAAAACATTTTGATGCAAATATTGGTTACCAATTATTCATTAAAAACAGTACCTACCAAAACAATAATTTAAGATACATTTTACAAATCAGGTATTTAGAAAATGATTTTTTACAAAGGCCTATCCAATACCAAGACCAAATAGATAGAAACTATCAGAGTATTCAAGCTTATTTCGGATCGCTTACCTTGTTTAAACAAAAAATTATCAGAACCCAATACTTATATGGATTTGGTCGTAACGAGGATTTACCGACGGGAAGATCTTTAATGATTACTACTGGTCATTATAATAGAGAAGGACAATCGCTACCCTATTTAGGTATTCAACTAGAATCCTATACATTATTAAAGAACGAAAATTTTAGACATGCTAAATTAAATCTTGGATCCAGCTATATAGATCAACAAATTCAGGATTTTAGATTTTTAGCAAGTCTTGAAAGTATAAGTAAGATACATTATTTAGAATCTGGCTACAGGTATCGACAAATACTAAATTTAAGTTTTGCTCAAACACTGAAAAATAAATTCAATGAGGCTTTATTGATTAATAGTATTTATGGAATTCCTCAATTAAATAAAGAAAGGATCAAAGGAGGTACCAGGATTACCGCTAACTGGGAATCTATTTGGTACAATTCCAGAACCTTTTATGGATTTAAAAAAGCCCCATTTGTATTTGCCAATCTTACCTATATAAGAACTGTGAGCGAACCCATTAAAAATGGAGATATTTATAGCGCGTTGGGTGCTGGTATCCGAGTAAGAAATGAGAACCTCATTTTGGGTACCATAGAATTAAAGGGTTTTTATTTCCCAAGAACCAATTTACAGTTGAGTCCCTTTAATATTAGTTTAATGGCCAATATTCGTTTTAAGTACAATTCAAGCTTGATTGAAAAGCCTGATTTTGTGGCAATTAACTAATAAAAAGCCCTTTTTCATTCAACCATTCCTATGTAGTTTTGTTATCTAATTATGGTTCAAGCATATAATTTTTTAGCTAGTTGGCAGTTATTTCCAGAGAAATGCAATTTCGAATACCAACTGGTTCCAAAGTCAGGTAATTACAAAATTGACAGCATTCAAAATGGTCACGCACTAGATTTTAGTCACAATTGGGTAAATATAGAAAATGAAGCTTTTTATGCTCAATTTTCAGTGAATCCCAATGGCGAAAAGCATCCTTTCAATAATGGATCTGCCGAAAATTTTGCTACCCATATTGCTTCAGAAATTAATAATGCTTCTTGCCTAACTGTCTATTTTTTCAAAGAAGATCAAGAACAATTAAAAGTAGTACATGAGATTTTAGCGAATGGCTTTATGAAAGTAAGCCATCATGGAAAAAAAGAAGATGGCAGTTCTTTCACCAATACAGAAATATACCACAAGCAGTTGAGCGTGTTACCTTATGCCTCATCCGCTGGAAGTGTTGCCATTAGACCTACTAAAGAAGGCGTGATCAAACACAAAGCATTGTCTGCGATGGAAGATCAAACCAATATGCAACTGAATCAAATTAAAGAGCAGATTGAATTATTGGCAAGACAGGCCCAAGAGATCAACAAAAGAAAAGAATTAAGCATGATGATCTACGAGGCGAAAATTACTTTTAAGCCACAGATAGGTCAAGTATATCATGTATATGAAAAAACGGATGGTTCACATGTATTATCCTTAGTAGCTCCAAGCGAATGGGGAGGTGGATCAGGACCTTTTGCTCAATTTATTGCAACTGTGAAATTATTAGCAGACCATACCTGGGTTGAATGCTAGTAGCCATATTTCGCTAAAAGAGCATCTACCCTTTTTTCTACTGCAGCATCTTTCAATACTGGAGGTGCATGATGTTTCTTAATTGTCGCATCAAAAATGATAGGACCTTTACAACCCCAATGTTTATGTTCTATAAATGCATCTACACCATCAATATCATGTGAAGGATTCACTCTCGTAAAACCAGCCCATAAAAAATTATGAATATTAGCAGCCATCCACTGAGCATCTTCTGTTATTACCAACATAAATACGCCTTCTTTATTCAACAAATCATCACCCAAGCCCTTTAATTTTTCTTGTATAGATGAGATGGTATTGTTTTCTGCGTTAATAGCAATCACCCCTGGCATTACACAGCTTGCATTTTCTATACGACTGGAAACTATTGCAGGCACTGAATCACATAAAGTTCTTTTTGCATCTCCATAAGCAGCCATTACTACTTTAGAACCTTCATTCAAACCTTCGCCAGAATAATCCAAAGTATCCATGGTGGTTTTGGTGTAAAAATGAATATCTCTTTGTAGATCCATACGCTCCATCATGTATTTAAAAAATGCGGGAACATCATGCGTAGAAACTACTTCTCCTTTTTTAGTCTGTGGTGCAGTGATCCAAACAAATTTGGCTAAACTTAATTGACCAGTTCCTAAAATATGATTGGCAATCGTTAATAATTCAGCTGGCGCTTTATTCTCTAAGAAGGGTGTGTATCTTTCGCTCCCAATGGCTAATAATAAAGGATGTACTCCTGCAGCATCTACTGCATGAACTTCTTTCAGTCCTGGAATTTCATTTGAAACAGCATCCCCTGTCATGGCATGTATTAATTCACCAAAGCTTGTATCTTCTTGTGGAGGTCTTCCCACCACTGTGAAAGCCCAAATAGCATTTTTCTTTGCATACACTTTATGCACTTTCATTAAAGGAAAAGCATGTTGTAAACTATAATAACCCAAATGATCTCCAAATGGACCTTCTGGCTTATTCTCTCCTGGATATACTTCTCCAGTAATTACAAAATCTGCATCGGTACTAATACAATACCCATCTTTATAAGTGTAACCAAATCTTTTACCCGCCAATACTCCTGCGAAATTCATTTCACTCATTCCCTCTGGTAAAGGCATTACAGCCGCCACACTATGCGCTGGTGGACCACCAACAAAACAACTTACTTTTAATGGCATCCCTTTTTGATTGGCTTTGGTCTGATGCACACCAATACCTCTATGTAATTGATAATGCAATCCAATCTCTTTATTTAAAATATAATCGTTACCACTTAATTGAATTCTGTACATGCCTAAATTAGCATTTCCAATTCCTGGCTTATCCGCATCTTCTGTGTATACTTGAGGCAATGTAACAAAAGCTCCACCATCCATTGGCCAATGCTGTATTAAAGGAAGATCTTCAATTTGAATTTCTTCATATACTACCGGTTGCTTCAATGGATTTTTAATTGGCAAGGCATTTAAAGCAGCTGGTAATGCCCCCAAAGATTTTAATGGATTTTTCAAAGCAGCCATTGGATCTATTTTCATGGCTATCAACTGCTTCACTTGAGGAAGTGTTTTTCTAAAAATAAATTCACTTCTTTCTAATGTTCCAAAAATATTGGACACTGCTCTGAATTTAGAGCCTTTCACTTTTTCAAATAAAATTGCAGGTCCTTTTTGTTCATGGATGCGCAAATGAATAGATGCCATTTCTAAGTATGGATCCACTTCTTCTTTGATACGAATGAGTTGTCCATTTTGCTCCAAATCCAATAAACAAGCTTCTAAACTAGAATAGGCCATTCTTTCTTATTTGAGTTGCAAAAATAACTTAAATTTGACTATGACTCGTTTAAGTGTAAATATAAATAAGATAGCTACCCTCAGAAATAGTAGAGGTGGAAATAACCCCAACCTAATTCAGGTGGCAAAAGATTGTGAAGCATTTGGAGCAGAAGGTATCACTGTACATCCAAGACCAGATGAAAGACATATTAGATACAAAGATGTCTATGATTTGAAGCAAAATATCAGTACAGAGTTCAACATAGAAGGTAATCCAAAAGAAGATAAGTTTGTTGAATTGGTTTTAGCCAATCAACCAGCACAAGTAACACTGGTTCCTGATGCGCTGAATCAATTAACCAGTGATCATGGATGGGATACCATTAAAGAGCAGGCTTATTTAAAAGAGATCATTGCTAAATTCAAAAATGCAGGTATTCGTGTATCCATTTTTGTTGATCCCAATGAAGCTATGGTAGAAGCAGCTGCGACTACTGGAACAGATAGAATTGAATTGTATACCGAGTCTTATGCAAAAGCATTTGAAGCTGGTAAAAAGGAAGAGATTATTCAAGCGTATATTAAAGCTGCTGAAAAAGCAAAACAACTAGGTTTGGGTATCAATGCAGGACATGATTTAGATAGACATAATCTACCCTACTTAATTCAACAAATTCCTTTTATTGATGAAGTGAGTATTGGACATGCATTAATTAGCGATGCATTGTACTTAGGATTAGAAAATACCATTCAATTATACAAACGCGCTTTATCGCCACTAAAATAATGCCATGAAGAAAATATTTTTTGCTCTAAGTGTATTCATTTTATATAGTTGTACAAGTAATGCTCAAGAAAAATTTGGACCAACTCCTACCAAAGAGCAATTGGCTTGGCATGATAAAGAGTATTATTTATTCATGCATTTTGGACCCAATACATTTACCGATTTGGAATGGGGACATGGAAGCGAGAATCCAAATGTGTTTAATCCAACTGCATTAAACTGTAACCAATGGGCTCGTATTGCCAAAGCAGCAGGTGCAAAAGGTATTGTAATCACTGCAAAACATCATGATGGTTTTTCTCTATGGCCAAGCAAGTACAGCAAACATACTGTAAGAGAAAGTAGCTGGATGAACGGAAAAGGAGATGTAATTAAAATGTTGTCTGAAGCATGTAAGAAAGAAGGTATTGAAATGGGTGTATATATTTCTCCCTGGGACAGAAATCATCCAAAATACGGAACCCCTGAATACAATGATATCTATATCAATACCATGAAAGAATTATTAACCGGTTATGGTAAATTTTTTGAATTATGGTGGGATGGTGCTAATGGCGAAGGTCCTAATGGAAAGAAACAAGTTTATGATTTTACTAGATTCAAAGATTCAGCATTAAGATACCAACCTCAGATTATTATCTTCAGTGATATTGGTCCTCATATTCGTTGGGTAGGAAATGAAAATGGATTAATTAATAGCACTAACTGGAATTTATTAGATACTGCAGGATTTAAGAGAGGAGAAGGAGCTCCACCTAATGACACTTTGAATACAGGAAATTACAATGGCAAACATTGGATTGGCGCCGAAGCAGATGTATCTATTAGAAAAGGATGGTTCTATCATCCAGAAGAAGACAATACTGTAAAATCTGGCGCTACCCTTTTTAATATTTATTTGAAGAGTGTTGGACATGGCGGTAATTTAATTTTAAATGTACCACCTAATAGAAAAGGATTAATTGATCCATTGGACTCTGCTGCATTAATGGATTTTAAAAAAATTAGAGATAATGCTTTTGCAAATAACCTTTTTAAAAATGCAAAATTATTGTACACCAATAATAGTGTGGAAGTTCATTTAGACAAGCCTGTTCTATTCAACAGCATCATGTTAAAAGAAAAGATAAGTTTAGGACAGAGAGTAGTAAAGTTTGAGATAAGCGGTGGAAATGATTTAAAACAATTTCAACCCATTACTCAAGGGACTACTATTGGTCATAAAAGAATTATTCAATTCCCCACTCAAAACATCCGATACATTAGAGTTAAATTCGCAGAATACAAGGCTAAACCCATTCTTTCTGATATCTCAGGCTATTTGATCAGTAATTAAGGGCTAATTTGTATCTTGCACTAAATTAATAGTCATGGCAACACAACCAATTGTAGGCATTATTATGGGAAGCGATAGTGATTTACCAATAATGCAGCAGGCTGCCGATATGTTGACTTTATTTAATATTCCTTTTGAATTAACCATTGTTTCTGCTCATAGAACTCCCATTAGAATGGTTGACTATGCTAAAAATTCGCGTCAAAGAGGATTAAAAGTGATTATTGCTGGTGCCGGTGGTGCAGCTCATTTACCTGGCATGGTAGCGTCTATTACCAGTTTGCCAGTGATTGGAGTGCCTATTAAATCAAGCAATTCTGTGGATGGATGGGATTCTATTTTATCTATTTTACAAATGCCAGCTGGAGTACCCGTTGCAACTGTCGCTTTAAATGGTGCAAAGAATGCAGGTATCTTGGCTGCTCAGATGATCGGCAATCATGATTCAGCTGTATCAAAAGCAGTTGAAGCTTATAAATTACAAATTGGCACTGAGGTTTTAGAGAAGGCAGATAAATTAAAAGCTAATTGGCCTAATCAATTTGATCAACAATAGTAAATTGTTGTTGCATCGTAGGAGATGATTGAATTACAGCGTCTAACCAGTCTTGTCCATAATCGCCCATCCATTCTGAGATATTCTCCACTCTTTCTTGTAATCCATTATTTGGAAACAAAGAATGCTTTATAGCATGAATTCTTTCAATAGCAACCGCCTGCTTTCTTCTTTCTGCACGAATCATTTTCTTTTCTAATTCCAATAGTTTCTTAGTAGACTGATGTGCTAAATTATTGGTATGTGCCCCTAGTGTTGAGTCAATTGATTTAACTCTTTTTTGAATCTGATCGTAAACTTGTTCTAATGATTTTAGTTCTGCTTCCAAACTTAATAATTCACCAGATTGCTTTTTTACAAAAGCAACTTCAATATCCAATACCGGCTTAAATAAATCTTCTTTTGTCAAGCCTAATTCAGTCCATTGTTGTATTTGCTTTGCTCTCATAAACAAGAAAGAATTTCTTAATTGCAATACTGGCATATGAACCTTAGCTTCTGCAAAAACATTTTTTAATTCCATCCAATAAGCCAACTCTCCTCCTCCACCAATAAACACCACTCCTGGTAAAATGGTTTCTTGAAAAACTCCTCTTAAAATAACATTAGGGCTAAATCTTTCTGGATGAAGTTGGAGTTCGTTCAATATTTCTTCTTCAGTAAATCGAATGTCAGTATCTGCTACAAGATATTGATTGTCTGGTTTTTCAATTCTTGCCCTGATATCATCTTTTAAATAAAATAAATTTAAAGCCCTACCCTCTGATTGAACATGATAGCTGGCTGTCAAAGCTTGTAAAGTTGGTTGTATTGCTTTATGAGAAAAACCTGTCAATAATTCCAACTTCATAGTATCTACAAAAAGCGATTTTAATGAAGCATCATCTGGTTGAACCACAATCAAACCATACTCCCCAAAAAATGCATTTACCAGTTCAATAGTAGCTTCTGCAATGGTCTTACCTTTTTGATAAGCTTTTTGTAATATAGCTAATGCTTCTTTTCCATTAGGCTTCACAGACCAATATCCCTCCATGTTTTTCAATAACGCAATCAATGCATCATCTACTTTCATTCTGCCTACAGCGCCTTTTTGTTTAGTATTCCACTGATAAGTAGTTCCGCCCAAAACAAAGCTGCCCACTTCTTCAATATCAGCGTCTTCTGAACCCATATAATACACAGGAACAAAATTGTTTTCCGGAAACTGCTTTTTTAAATCAGCAGCCAATTGAATAGCATGAATAATTTTATAAAAGAAATACAATGGACCTGTAAATATATTAGGCTGATGTGCAGTAGTTACAACAAAAGTATCATCAGTTTGCAGTAATTGAATATTCTCTTTTACGCTTGTGCTGGCGGGTAACTGTTGATATTGTTTTTGCAATACCTCCACTAGTACTTTTCGATTAGTGGGATATTTTTTTCTTTCTGCTATTGCTTTGCTTACACCATCATATGTTGGTGCATATGCAACGAAAGATCTTGCACTGCCTTTGTCTTGGATATAATCCTTTACTAGGCTTGAAAACAAACCCGTAAATTGGTAATCCATAAATGTGGCATTGAATTTCATTAAGCGTCGAATCTTTCAGGATGATAAATAGCTATATCTATACTAGGCTTTTGCTCTTCAACAATCTCTGCTACAATTTTTCCGGTAGCCGCACCCAAACTCATGCCCACCATCGCATGGCCTGTTGCCATGATTAAGTTTTTACACTTGTTGGTTCTGCCTACATAAGGTAGACCATCTGCAGAGCATGGTCTATAACCATACCAAACATCTTCAATGGCTGGTAAAGGAATATCAAATTCAGGAAAATATCTTTTCACCGATTCTATAATGCCTTTTACTCTATTTATTTTAGGCGGTGTATTGGTAGAAGTAATTTCCATAGTTCCACCAAATCGCATTTTATTACCATCCATTGGTGTGAGTGCAATTCTACCTTCCACCAATACCGCAGGATGATTGGTCATGTATGGCGAATCTTCTAATGTGATAGAATAACCTCTTCCGCCGACCAAAGGAATATTGATGTCTAATTTCTCTGCTAGTTCTCTACTCCAAGCACCTGAAGCTAAAACCACCGTATCAGCATCGTATGCATTCTTATTGGTGATCACTTTGGAAATGGCATTTTGCTTCTTTTCAAAATCAACCACCGTTTCTTTCAAAGCAAAACGAACTCCTTTATTTTTTAAATGGGCAATTAATTGCTCCATCATTTTCTTTGGATACAAATGGGCATCACATGCAAAATAGATGGCACCGATTGCATTGATTTGATGTGCAGGCTCCATGGCATCTAATTCTGCCTTAGTGATCATCTTGGTTCCATTGAGCCCTAACTGATTGGCTTTTTCTACTGTATGATGTGCATGCTCTGCAATTTCATTTGTTTGAAATATTTCCAACAAACCTTTATGTTCATATGCGAAATTAAATTGAGGAAGTTTAGTCCAATCCAAATACAATTGTTGACTAAACAAAGCATAGTCTCTTAATGGAATGGCTGCAGCTTCTACTTTTTCTTCTGTAGCAGATTGCATGAATTTCCAACCCCAGTCAATTAAACTCTTACTTAATCTTGGTTGAATATAAAAAGGGCTTTTGGAATTCAACATCCATTTTAAACCCTGTTGAACAATTCCTGGAGTAGCTAAAGGAACAAAATGAGATGGACAAACATATCCTGCATTTCCATAAGAGCAATTAGTAGTAATATCGGTTTGGTCAATAATAGTTACTTGATGACCGGCTTCTTGTAAAAAATAAGCGCTACTTAATCCATTAATACCCCCACCAATTATAACTACTTCCATAAGCTGAATCTAGATTGCAAATATACATTAAACCACTTGGAATCCTTTGGCATATGGATCGTCTTTAGGATTGATGGATATGGTATTAAATCCATAAATCTTAGCCCAACCTTCAATAGATGGTATAATGGCTTGATGCCCCCCTAATTCGGTTACCTGCTCAACTTTACCAATAAAAACAGACCCAATGATACTTTCGTGTTTAAAGGGCTCTCCCTGCTTTAATTTACCCTTGGCAAACCAATGCGCCAATCTTGCAGAAGTACCCGTTCCACATGGCGATCTATCAATGGCTTTGTCTCCATAAAAAACGGCATTACGGGCTGTATTGGATTCATCTAGGACTTTACCCGTCCACAATATATGCGAGCAGCCATTAATGGTAGGATCCAATGGGTGCACAAAGGAATGCGCTTGGTTGATTCGCTTTCTCAACTCCCCGCTCCATGCAATTAATTGACCTGCGGTATAATGTTCAATACCTTTGAAATGATCTTGTACTTCTACAATAGCATAATAGTTCCCGCCATAACAAACATCAATATTTAATAAACCAAGGTCGGGACATTCCACTTGTAAATTTTCTGCTGCTAAATAAGAAGCCACATTAGTTATTTTTACAGATTTTACTTTATCCCCTTCCATTGTATAATCTATATTCACTAAACCGGCTGGTGCTTCCATTCTTACTTTACCAGAAACTTTTGGTTGAATTAAGCCAGCTTCAATAGCCACCGTAATTGTACCGATGGTCCCATGCCCACACATCGGCAGACAACCACTGGTTTCAATAAATAATACAGCCACATCATTTTCGGGATCATGAGGAGGATATAAAATGCTTCCGCTCATCATATCATGTCCACGAGGCTCAAACATTAAACCTTCTCTTATCCAATCATATTCACGCAAAAAATGTTGCCTTTTCTCACTCATATTATTACCCTCTAATGCAGGGCCACCATTAACTACAACTCTCACAGGGTTACCACAAGTATGTGCATCAATACACTCAAAAATTGAGCCCCTTAATTGGTAGTTTCCGAAACCTGGGGTATTAATAGGATTAGTTGTTGCCATAGACTAAAATTAATACATTTGTTAATTGCTTTCTTAAAACTTTTTTATGGAAACCTACGGTAAGATACTCATTATAGCAATGCCCCTTTTCTTGGCCTTCGTGCTTTTTGAAAAATGGTATGGATGGAAAAAGGGGTTTGAAACAGTAAGAACATTAGATATGATCTCAAGTTTAAGTTCAGGGGTCACCAATAGTACCAAAGATGTTTTAGGACTGAGTATTGCTATAATCAGTTATGAGTGGCTGGTTCAACATATTGCTATTTATCATATTCAAAGTAGTGGGTTATTATATGTAATTGCATTTATTGCCTTAGACTTCTCAGGATATTGGGTACACCGTTTAGCGCATAGTGTAAATTTTTTCTGGAACAACCATATAGTACATCATAGTAGTGAAGAGTTTAATTTGGCTTGTGCATTAAGACAAAGCATTTCAGTGTTTGTAAGAATTTATACATTATTGCTTCTACCTGCAGCTTTATTAGGTGTTCCTTCAAAAGTAATTGCCATTGTTGCACCGCTTCATTTATTTGCACAATTCTGGTATCATACAAGACATATTGATAGAATGGGCTTGTTGGAGAATATTATTGTAACTCCATCTCATCATAGAGTGCATCATGCTATTAATCCTATTTATTTGGATAAGAATTTTGGACAGGTATTTATTTTTTGGGATCGTTGGTTTGGCACTTATCAAGAAGAATTAAAAGACACCCCATGTGTATATGGTGTTACTAGACCAGTTAAGACTTGGAACCCTATTAAAATCAATTTCATGCATATGTGGTTATTAATAAAAGATGCATGGAGGACCAAAGATTGGAAAGCCAAATTCACAATTTGGTTTAAGCCATTAGGATGGAGACCAGCCGATGTAGAAGCAGCATATCCTGTAGAAAAAATAAAAGATGTATATCATTTTGAAAAATATGATACAGAAGCGCCAAAGGGAATGCAAGTATTTTTATGGTTTCAGTTATTTAGCTTGCTTTTATTAGTAAGTTATTTGTTTGGCAATGTAGCAAGCATTGGACACAGTAATATTTTTATTTACGGCGCTTTCATTTTTGCGCAGGTATATATACTTACAGAATTTATGGACAGAAATCCTTTAGCCTATATTTTTGAAATCATCAAAAACGCCATTTGCGTTGGAGGCATTATATATTTTGGTGGATGGTTTGGACTAGAAAATGTATGGCCAATGAGTAGCTATATATTAATGGCATACTTTATTATTTGTGCGGCAGTGGTGACAGCTTATTCAATACAACCAACTACAAAGCATCCTTTGACAACTGCCCATCAATAGATCTCCAAATTTTTAATGGATTGGCATTTTGCAGAGCTTCAGGCAATAATTGATCAGGCCAATTTTGATAAGACACTGGTCTTAACCATCTCTTTACTGCTTTAACACCTACTGCAGTAAATCTACTATCCGTACTTGCAGGATAAGGACCTCCATGCACCATACTATCGCATACTTCCACACCAGTAGGTACTCCATTAATTACTACCCTGCCAGCATGTAAAAAAGCTTTATCTAATAATGATTTATTGTCCTGCAGATCTTTATCAGTGCCCATTATGGTAGTGGTAATTTGACCATGTAATGAAGTCCAGACTGTTTTAAGTTCATTCATGTCTTTACACTGTACCAAAATACTATATGGACCAAATACTTCTTCAGATAACAATGGATTCGCTAAGAAGCTTGCGCCATCTACAGTTGCTAAGACTGGATAAGCATTTTCTGCATCAGGATTTTTATCTGTATATAGACAAACACCCTTTTGTTCCATGGCTGCTGTACTATTTTTTAAATAGGCTGCCTGAATACCGGCATGTAACATACTTGCTGGCGTATAGGCTTTCATCGCATTGGCTAAATGATGTGCAAAATCGTTTAATGCCTTTGATTGTATACCTATTAAGATACCCGGATTGGTACAAAACTGTCCAACGCCCAAAGTAATAGAACCTGCATATTGTGTTGCAATACTTTCTGCTTGAGTAGCAATTATATCTTCTAATAAAATTACTGGATTCACACTACCCATTTCAGCAAAAACAGGGATAGGATTTTTTCTTGCTGTAGCATAATCCAATAATGCTCTGCCCCCATTTCTTGAACCAGTAAACCCAATTGCTGAAATGGCTTCATCTTGAACTAATGCTTTACCTAAATCTATTTCATTCATAGAAATTTCAGCAGCAGATACATGCTGAAATACATATTGTGGCATCTTATAATCTGCTATTGCTTTTTGAATTGTAGATGCTACTAAAGTGGAAGTTTTAATATGGGCAGGATGTGCTTTCACAATCACAGGACACCCCACAGCTAAAGCACTAGCTGTATCACCACCTGCAGTAGAATAAGCAAATGGAAAATTACTTGCTCCAAATACCACCACCGGCCCCATTGGCTGAAACATACTTCTAATATCTGGCTTTGGAGGAGTTTTGGATGGCACTGCAGTCTCTATTGTTGCATCTACATAATCTCCTTTTAATAACATAGCCGCATACATGCGCAACTGATAACAGGTACGACCTCTTTCACCTTGTAATCTTGCAGCAGGCAAGTGCGTTTCTTGACTAACTGTGTCGATTAATGCATCTCCTAGAGCTTCAATATTGGTTGCAATAGCTTCCAAGAAAGCAGCTCTTTGTTGATTGGTAAAAGAGATATATTGTTCAAATGCTGCTTGAGCATTTTTAGTGATCGTTGCTAAAGACATAGTTATAAAGTATGAAATTCTGGAAGTGTAGGTCTGTTTTTAATTCCTAAATCAATAATGGCTTCAATGCGTTTTCTTTCTTCTCCCTCCAATACTAATCTTGGTCTTCTTACTAATTCAGATCCAATGCCACATTTTGCCTCAGCCAATTTAATGTATTGAACCAATTTAGGATGAATATCTAATTCTAATAATGGCATAAACCATCTGTAAATTTTAGTAGCTTCTGCAATATTACCTGCTAAGGCTAATCTATACACAGCAATGGTTTCTTTAGGGAATGCACAAACCAATCCTGCTACCCAACCGTCAGCACCTAATAATAATTCTTCTAAAGCCAATGTATCTACTCCACATAAAATTTTGAATCTATCTCCAAAAGCATTGCGCATTCTGGTTACATTGGAAACATCTCTTGTGGATTCTTTCACCGCTTGAATGTTTTTCACATCAACCAACTCTTTAAACATTTCAATGGTTACTTCAATTTTATAATCAACTGGATTATTGTAAATCATAATAGGCAAATCGGTACTTGCCGCTATATCTTTAAAGTATTGTACCGTTTCTCTGTGATCAGATTTATAACGCATTGGAGGCAATAACATCAATCCTTTTGCACCCCATGCTTTTGCAAACAAAGCCTGCTCAATAGCTACACTCGTGCTACCTTCTGCAATATTAATAATCACTGGCACTTTACCATTTACATGAGCAACTGCCGTTTTTACTAAAACTTCTTTTTCTTGAGTACTTAAAACACTAGATTCACCTAGGGTACCTCCTAAAATAATACCATGTACACCTGCATCTAATTGTGCTTGGATATTTAACTTAAATAAGTCTAGATCTAATTCATCTGTAGCAGTGAATTTGGTGGTAACTGCAGGGAAAACGCCTTTCCAATCGATAGCCATAAAAAGTATTTTAAGAGGTTATTATTCTACTCAAAATACAAAAAAATGCTTAATTAATCAACCAGCTCCCCTTCTAAATCGTAATCGTAAGCCTTGGTTATTTTAACCATTACAAAATCTCCTGGCTTTAAGCGTTTTGTGGTATTAATCACCACTTCATTATCTACTTCTACACTATCAAATTCAGTTCTGCCCAAATATCTGCCAGCTTCTTTTTTATCCACTAAAACTTTTAAAATCTGACCCTCTTTAGCTTGATTAATCTCCAAGCTAATTTCTTGCTGCAGTTCCATAATCTCTTCAGCGCGTCTTTGTTTTTCTTCTGCAGGCACATCATCTACTAATTCATACGCACTAGTATTTTCTTCGTGGCTATAGGTGAATATACCCACTCTGTCAAAACGATGTTCTTTTAAAAAGTCTTTTAATTCTTCAATATCTTCTAATGTTTCTCCAGGGAAACCTGCAATCAAAGTAGTTCTAATGGCAATACCAGGAACACGATTTCTAATTTCTTTAATCAACTCACTCATCTCTTCTCTGGTAATATTTCTTCTCATTGCCTTGAGCATATTATTACTAGCATGTTGCAAAGGAATATCTATATAATTACAAATATTGCTTCGCTCACGCATGGCATCTAATATATCTAATGGAAATTTACTTGGATAAGCATAGTGTAAACGAATCCACTCAATGCCTTCTACATCTGCTAATGCATGTAATAATTTAGGCAGCGCACGCTCTTTATAAATATCCAAGCCATAATAAGTTAGCTCCTGTGCAATTAGCATAATCTCTTTCACCCCTTTCTTCACTAATCCTTTTGCTTCATCTACCAATTGCTCGATGGTTTTACTTACATGCTGCCCTCTCATTAATGGAATAGCACAGAAAGAGC
>CALCEA010000100.1 GCA_937900675.1 uncultured Chitinophagaceae bacterium | reverse complement strand
AATATTGGAGATCATATTTCTATTTTTGAAGCAGTGCATGGAACTGCACCAGATATTGCAGGAAAAAATATTGCTAATCCAACTTCTTTATTGTTGAGTGGATTAAATATGTTAAGACATCTAGGAATGATGAGCAAAGCCGCAATGATTGAAAATGCTTTACTCTATACACTTGAATCGGGTGTTCATACAGGTGATTTTGGAGATAAATCAACTCCATCTTTAAACACTACTGAATTTGCTCAAGCAATCATTGATAATTTTGGTAAAGAGCCTAAGAATAATGCTAGAGCCATTATTAATGATTTTGAATTTGTTCCAACGAATAGCAATATCACACAAAATCCTATGTTGTTAGGTAAGCAAAAAGAGGAACATGCCATTGCTGGAGTGGACTTTTTTATTGAAAGCGAATCACAACCAAATGCTATTGCTCAAATTGCTCAACAACACGAAACGGATCTTTTAAAATTAATTATCATTTCTAATCGAGGTACACAAGTATGGCCTACAGGATCTGTCTACACCAATTTAGTAGATCAGTTTCGTCTTCGCTTTGAGACAACTTCAAATAACCCCATCTCACAATCTAATATTATTGATCTTTACAGCGCTTTGTCAAAGGAACTGCAAATTAGTTCTGTGGAAGTATTAAACATGTGGGGAGGTAAAAAAGGTTACAGTTTGGCTCAAGGTCAATAGTTCCTGTCTTTTTACAAGATTCTACTATTTTTTGCCCCCAATTTGCGATAAAATTGAGTTTTTGGGAGGGAAAAAATACATTTTTAGCGTAATTTCACATCTCAATTACAAACTAGCTTTTTACTATGGCAGAAGTTATATTAATGCCCCGTTTAAGTGACACCATGACTGAAGGAGTTATTGCAGCTTGGCACAAGAATGTGGGTGATACAGTTAAGAAAGGAGATTTACTAGCAGAGATAGAAACAGACAAAGCTACCATGGAATTGGAAAGCTATCAGGATGGTGTTTTATTGCATATTGGTACACCTCGTGGAGGTAAATTACAGGTAAATGATTTGCTAGCCATTTTTGGTAAGCAAGGTGAAGATATTAGTGCATTGATTGCGCAAAATTCAGGTGGGGCTGCCCCAGCTCCAGCTACACCAGCTGCGCCAGCTGCTGCAACAACGCCAGCACCAGCTCCAGCTGCACCTGCCGCTAATGCTATAGATGTTTCAGCTATGGAAGAAGTGGTATTAATGCCAAGACTAAGTGATACCATGACAGAAGGGGTGATTGCAGGTTGGCATAAAAAAGTTGGTGATACCGTAAAGAAAGGTGAAGTGTTAGCAGATATCGAAACAGATAAAGCTACCATGGAATTAGAATCTTATAAGGATGGTATTTTATTATACCAAGGTGCTAAAGCGGGCGAGAAGATTTTAGTGAATGAATTATTATGCATCATTGGAAAAGAAGGTTTAGATGTCAATGGAATTGTTACTGCTGTAAAGGGCGGTGCAAATGCTGCTCCGGCTGCATCTACAAATGCTTCAACGGCTCCTGCTGCAGCTCCAGCATCAGCTACTGCTGCCCCTGCAAGTACTGCAGTGGTGAATGAAGGAAGAATCTTTGCTTCTCCATTGGCTAAGAAAATTGCTCAAGAAAAAGGAATCGATTTAAAATATGTGAAAGGAACAGGTGAGAATGGAAGAATCACTCGTGCTGATTTGGAAAATTACACACCTGGAACTGCTGCCCCTGCTGCTTCTTCAAATGCATCTGCAAGTGCTACTCCAGCCTTTGTTCCTTCAGGTACTGTAAGCTTTGTGGATACACCGGTATCACAAATGCGTAAAGTAATTGCTAAGCGTTTAAGTGAGAGCTTATTCACTGCGCCGCATTTCTATTTAACTATGAAGATTAATATGGACGCTGCAATTAAAGCGCGTACTTTATTAAATGAAAATGCAACTACTAAGATTAGTTTTAATGATATGATTGTAAAAGCTACAGCATTGTCATTAAAGCAACATCCAAAAGTGAATAGCAGTTGGATGGGAGATTTTATTCGTGAAAATCATCATGTAAATATTGGAATTGCAGTAGCGGTAGATGAAGGATTATTAGTTCCTGTATTAAGATTTGCAGATGGTTTATCACTTTCTCAAATTAGTGGTACAGTAAAAGAATTTGCTAAAAAAGCAAAAGATAAAAAATTACAACCTGCAGATTGGGAGGGTAGTACATTTACTATTTCTAATCTAGGTATGTTTGGTATAGATCAGTTTACTGCAATTATCAATCCTCCAGATGCTTGTATTTTAGCAGTTGGTGGAATTGCACAAGAGCCTGTTGTGAAGAACGGACAAATTGTACCAGGTAATGTAATGAATGTTACATTGAGTTGCGATCACAGAGTAGTAGATGGTGCAACAGGAGCTGCCTTCTTACAAACATTAAAGAGCTTATTAGAAGAGCCACTTCGGATGTTAGCCTAGGAAAAAATAAATCAAGGGGCTCGTTTATGGGGCCCCTTGAAAAAATCATAAGATAAAAAATAAAATAGCCCTTAAATTTTCTTAAGGGCTATTTTATTTACTCAATGTCGCATCCAATGGGTGCGCCTGGAGGAATCACTACTGCTTTAGGCAATGTGATTGTTCCTGGATTTTTAATTCTTTCAATAGCAAATTGATAATGTGCTTTATGTGTTGTTGCTGATTTAGCAAGTAACTCTAAGTTGCTTTTTAACGCTTGTAATTTACTATGACATATAGCTCTTACTTCATAATTGGCATCAGCACTTTGGCTTAATCCCAATAACCAAGTCAATACTTGTTGTTGTGTTTGCATATGTACTGATCCTGTCAAGCCAGATGGAATAGAAGCATTCCAGGTTTGTTTCATTACTGCATCAACCACATCGTCAAATCCAATGGTATTGGCTCTTGCTTTGTTCTGCACTAATCTATTGGCTCTTTCAGTATTGAATAAGAATCCTAATTCAAAATCTGCTAAAGCTTCTGCAGCACTTAATGCATCAAAACTCATTCCAGTTCTTTTATCAAATAATTCGCCTACGCCATAATACATAGGAGGGCGAGGAGGAATTAATGAAATAATATTTTCTGGAATAGTCAAAGTTGAAGCTGATAAACAACTTACAGCTGCATTCAATGCTTTTGTTTGAATGGCATTTGGTAGGATGGTTGGTTTAATTTGATTAGCATCTCCTCTTACACTATAATTGTAGTTCATGCCACCTACTAATTTAGTCACTGCTTCGTATTGATAACGATGGTAATTGTATAAAGGCACTAATACATCTTCTAGTTTTGATAATGGTGTGCCATTAGGAACTGCATTTTCATTAAACTGTTCCATTGCTTTTTTACGAACAGCTATTACTTGATCTAATCCAGCAACGGCATCTCCATTATTGTCCCATAAATGCGCGTATGGATGAAATCCACTTGCAGCTCTAGCATCCGCATCTGCTATAAATAGGGTTCCTTCTTTTGAATTTTCCTCAAGTAATGCATTTAAAGCATTTGCTTCATTGGTTTCTTTTGGAAAATCTTGGTATCCATAAGTGATCGCTCTTTTGTCCCAGAATCCAATCTCATTAGTATATACTTCTGAAAAATCGATTTCGCCTTTTGCATTCACAAATACATTTGGATGAGGGTAGTCCATTACAGATGCTCTATTGTTGTAACTAGAAGCATAGTTGTGTTGTAGCCCTAAAGTATGTCCAACTTCATGTGCTGATAACTGTCTTAATCTATGTAAGGCAGCTTTTCTCATCTGATCAGTTACTGGCTTACCATTTATATATGGAGATAATAATGAAGTAAATATTAAATAGTCTTGTCTTACTCTAAGGGAACCTAAAGTAACCTGACCTTTAATAATCTCGCCTGTCCTAGGGTCTGTAATGCTTGATCCATAACTCCAACCTCTAGTTGAACGATGAACCCAATTAATCATATTATATCTAATATCCATAGGGTCTGCAGAATCTGGTAGTATTTGTACTTGAAAAGCATCTTTGTATCCGGCAGCTGTATATGCTTGATTCCACCATCTTGCGCCTTCTAATAATGCAGTTCTAATGGGCTCTGGAGTACCATTGTCTAAATAATATATGATAGGTTTTATGGGCTCACTCATTGAAGCATTCGGATCTTTCTTTTGAAGTCTATGTCTACTGATATACATTTTTTGGATGGGTTCACTTATATCAGAACTGTAATCAAAAAAACTAATTCCAAAATAACCACTTCTAATATCATATTTTCTTGGAGTATAATTTTCATCAGGAAGCTCTACAAAACTATGATGCATTCTTAAAGTCAATGCTTCAGTAGATGGTGCAACAGCTTGAACAAATCTTCCTGCATCTGATCCTCCAACAAAAGTTAAGGTTGCTTCAAATTCTGAGTTCTTTGGAAAGTTCTTCGTGTTTTGAATATAGATAGCAGATCTAGCTTCATTCAAAGTGTAAGTACCTTGCCTCATTTTTCTAATCTTATCTGCTGCATTATGTGCATCCCTTAAGAAAAAAGAAGTTGCGTCAACCAATATTTCATTGCCAGCTTCTGCCTCCACAGTAAAACTAGCCAGAATTGATTGAGCGAAAGATTCATTCACGGCTTTTTGTTCTCTTGGGTCTTTACTAATGGCACGATAGTCGTAATTGGGTTGTACCATCAATATTTTTTTACCTACTCTGTTGAAATAAACAATTCTAGAGTCGCCTATCTGTCCTCTATCAAGGCCGATGTCATTGGATCCCAGGCCTGCAGGCAATGAGTTAACATACAAGAAAGGGATATTCAATTTGTCAATGACTAAATAAATTTTTCCATTGGCATTGTCCCAATAGTAATTAAAATATCCTTTTTTAAATTCCATTGACTTTGTCTTCTCTGTAATATTATTTTGAGCAAAACAAAAAACAGGCATCAATAAAATAAATAAAATTTTACGCATACATTTTGATTTAAATAAAAAATCCCGCTAAACTATTTCAGAATGGCGGGATTTAAATTAGAATGAGCTAGAATTAAGCTGTTGGATTGCTATCTGTTGTTGGCTCAGTGAAAAGTGTTTGTGGCACTGCTACTGGCGCTACTACTGGAGCAGGAGCTGCTTTCTTAGCTGGAGCTTTCTTTTTCTTCGCAACTACTTTCTTTGCTGCTGCTTTTTTAGGAGCCGCTTTCTTAACAACTTTCTTAGCAGCTTTTTTCACTACTTTTTTTGTTGCTTTCTTAGCTGTTTTTTTTGCAGCTACTTTTTTCTTAGGCGCAACTTTTTTAGTTACTTTTTTTGCAGCCTTTTTCACAATTTTCTTAGCTGCTTTTTTAGGAGCTGCTTTTTTTGCTACTTTCTTAGTTGTTTTTTTTGCAGCCTTTTTAGCTGTTTTTTTAGCTGCTACTTTTTTCTTTGGAGCGGCTTTTTTTACTGCTTTTTTAGGAGCTACTTTCTTTTTAGAGGTCTTTGCCATAAGGGGTTATTTTAATTTATTTAGTAAGTTGATTTGCATAAAATTACATTCTTTTATTGTAACAAAATAAAATCAATTTATTTTTTTATTGGGTAACTTCGTTACATGAAAGAACCAGTAACATTAATTGTTGGCGCTTCTCCCAATCCAGAGCGTTATAGTTTTATGGCAACCAATTTACTAAAGTCATATGGACATAAAGTGTATGCTTATGGAATAAAAAAAGGTACTATCAATGAAGAACCGATACAATTAGAGTGGCCCGAAAAAGGCACCATTGATACCATTACTTTATACCTAGGCCCGGACGCACAAAAACCATTATACGATACTATTCTAGGTATTCAGCCAAGACGCATCATTTTTAATCCTGGTACAGAAAACCCTGAATTAGAGGGGCTTGCGCAAGAAAAAGGCATTCAAGCCATAGAAGCCTGCACCTTGGTGATGTTAAAGACGAATCAATATTAAGACTGGTATTTATCCTCTCCAACTCTTTCAATACACCTATATTGAATAGCTTCTGAGATATGTCTTGACTCAATGTTGATGGACTGATCCAGGTCTGCAATTGTTCTGGCTACTTTTAATATTCTGGTATAGGCCCTAGCGCTAAACTGAAATTTGTTCATTGCTTTTTCTAGTAATCGTTCAGAACGAATATCCAATAAACAATAGGTTTTTAAATCTGAAGAACTCATTTGGGAATTGGTTTTGTATACTTTATCCTCCTCAAACCTTTTGTATTGAATTTCTCTAGTGTATGCTATTTCCCCAACCAGTTTAGAAAAACCATCCAAATCTGTTGCTGCCGGTTGTAAATCCGAAAAAGATACTGGTGACACATTCAATTGTATGTCTATTCTGTCTAATAAGGGGCCGGAGATTCTATTAAAGTAGGCCTTAATTTTTTCAGTACTACATGTACATTTTTTATGGGGGTGGTTATGATAGCCACATGGGCAGGGATTCATTGCTGCAATTAAAAGAAACTTGGAAGGGAATTGATAGCTGAATTGGGATCTTGCTATATGAACAAAGCCATCTTCTAAAGGTTGTCTTAGTGCTTCTATGACAGATCGATTGAATTCCGGTAATTCATCTAAAAAGAGCACCCCATTATGTGACAAGGAAATTTCTCCAGGATGTGCATTGTGTCCTCCACCTATTAATGCGATATCAGTAATAGAGTGATGTGGTGCTCTAAATGGTCGATCATGAATAAGGCCTTGATTAAATAGATATTGCTTATTATAACAATGAATTTTGGTGGTTTCAATGGCTTCTTCTTTGGACATGGGAGGTAAAATGGATACAATACTTTTTGCTAACATCGATTTGCCAGCACCCGGTGGGCCAATCAAAATTATATGATGGTTTCCTGCGCAGGCAACAGTTAAGGCTCTTTTTAACATGGCTTGTCCTCTAATTTCCATGAATAAGGCTGGGGTATCTAAGTTTTTATTTTTCGATATTGGGGTGAATGGATGCTCATAGCTATTTGGATTTTCGAAAAAGTATAGAAGCTCTGAAAGTGTAGCAAATCCGAATACTTGAATATCATCCACTAAACTAGCTTCCTGCATATTTTCCAATGGTAAAATAATGCCCTTATACTTTTCTGATTTGGCTTGTTGTGCCATGGCTAATGCACCTTTAATAGGATATAGTTTTCCATCTAATCCCAATTCACCCATAATAATATAATCTTCTAAATTTATTTTGAGCACTAATTGTTCCGAAGCTGCTAAAACGCCAATGGTAATTGGTAAGTCAAAAGCTGCGCCAGATTTTTTTATTTCAGCAGGAGAGAGGTTGACCAATAATTTAGTTCTAGGCATAAAAAGTCCATTGGACTTAATGGCACTTTCTGTTCTATGTAAACTTTCTCTAACGGCGCTATCTGGCAACCCAACTAAGGTATAGCCCTGTCCCATGCTAACATTTATTTCCACTGTAATGGTTACAGCATCAATGCCCACTAAGGCAGTTCCTTTGATTTTTACAAGCATTTTTGCTTGAATATATGGGCTATGGCTTTGCTATAAATGCGTAGAAATACTTTATAAACTATTCAACATATTCACTACACCTTCTCTTTCTAAAATTAAATAACCTATGCGGTCCTGGCTTACGCCTTCTTTTAATTGATAATGAAAAACAAGATCTTTATCTGTAACAGTTGTTTCAAAGTATTTGAATTGTATATTGTCAAATTTTGTAAGTGAACTACTTATTTCATATAAATGAGAGCTTAGTATGAATAAGCATGTTTTACTTTTTTGAAGCCCTTCAATGACTGTAGTGCTACATTTCATAGCATCTTGAATATTAGTGCCTTTAAAAAGCTCATCTATTAATACAAAATATTTCTTCCCGTCTTTAATTCTCTCAACGGTATTTTTAATTCTTTGCACTTCGTTAAAAAAATAACTTTCTCCCTTTACAATATTATCTGCAATGGTTAAATTGGTTATAAGGCCATCCATCACTGTCAATTGTATTTTTCTGCCTGGTGCACCCATTCCAATATGAGATAAATAAATAACAATAGCGATGGTTTTGATGAAAGTGCTTTTACCAGCCATATTCGCTCCAGTTAGGAATAAAAAATTTTGATGACTATCTAAATGAAGTGCATTGCTGATGGCATTTTCTACTAATGGATGCGAGGCGGCTTCGATACTTAATAGTGGTGTATCCTGTTCCAGCCATGTTGGGAATTCGAATTCGTATTTCAAATGAGCAGAAGCTAAACTATTAAATGCATCTATTTCATAAAATAATTGTAGAAGAGATCTAATTTGATTTTTATAATGATAGGTATAAAAATGACTTAACTGTAATGTGTTTATTGCGTTCAATTGAAAATCTTTTTTCCTAATTGGCTGTATTTGATCAACGGATAATATTTTTTCAATTGCTAGATACCATTTTTCGATAATTGGATTTTTTCTTTCTTCTTCAAAAGTATTTAACCATTGATCTGCATCTTTGATCAATATATTTAAATGTTCTATAGAATATTTTATTAAAGAGAAGTCTGCTTTGTGAAATAGCCTGTACCATAATGTCTCCCAAGCGTTTGGATTGGGGCTGGTTTTATTTAAAGCGGTTTCAAAAAATTTATCAATTACTAATGTAGTGCCATTGGTGGTCTTGATCTTTTCAAAAAATGATTGTCGCTGAATAAAAACTTGAATTGCTTGCTGTCTTGTCTCTATAGCTTTTTTATTGGACAAGGGATTATTCAATAATTCTGTAAAATAAAAGCTACCACCATTGGTTTTACAAAAGTTTAAATGCGTTGCTAAGCCTATATGCGCTTCGCTATCGAATAAGCCAATATCTTTTAAAGTAATCGCATCTACTTGCATTAGCTTGATTTAGGTATTATTGTCGGTCAAACGAAAGTCTTTGTCCTCTTTGAGACTCGTCAAACAACCCATTGTTATATACTCTATGCCCATTCACAAAAGTGCTATGTATTTGATAAGGAAACTGAGTGCCTTCTAAAGGACTCCATCCACATTTATATAAAATATTCTCCTTAGTGATGGTGTATGGAGCTTCTTTAACCAATACTAAATCAGCAAAATAACCTTCTCTAATATATCCTCTTTCTTTGATTTGAAAACAAGT
>CALCEA010000099.1 GCA_937900675.1 uncultured Chitinophagaceae bacterium | reverse complement strand
GTAAATATTCTTAAACCATTGTAGCCCATTTGAACACCATCCCATGGACCACCAGTTTCGTTATCACCTGCCCAATATTTAGCAGTAGGTACAACAGCGAAGTCTGGGTGAATGTTAAAGATATTGTCTGCACCAAAAACCCAGGTAGTAGACTTGCTTAATTTTAAGCTTGCATAAATATCTGTAGTTGTTTTGCCTCTGTAATTAAATACTTCTGGTACAAATACATCTTCGTTAGCATCTGTTGGAACCATTGGATTAATACCATCTCCGTTATAACCAAATCCAGTTAATTGAAGATTTCCAAAATAAGTCATTCTTGCACCCAATGTAAATTTCTTCGCAGCATAATCTACGCTGAAAGAATATTTAGATTCTGGAGCTGATGCTTTTAAGAAATATTGCTCTCTATCATTAAAGAAAGTGCTTGCATTATAAGAGTTAGTGTTTAATGCAGCAGGCACATGAATATCGTCTATTTTAATACCTTGGAAATTTGCTACGAATAAAAATTTCATTTTTTGGTTGGCACTGATTTTCCAGTTGTAATCGGCAACGACATCCACACCAGTATTAGTAGTGTTTACAGCATTTGCAAAAAACTGAGCAGTAGCAACACCTAATGAATTTAATTTGCTAGTTAAAGCTGTAGGTAAGGTTTCGTCAGAAGCGCTAAATAATCCAGACAATACAACACGGTCCTTCATTTGGATATTATAGCCATCTACTGTTAAACTAAAGTTTCTGAATGGCTTCCAAGTGAAACCAATACTCTTGTTTACAGAAGTTTCTTGTTTTAAAGAAGGTATACCTGCTAATTTAGTTATAGCATCATCATTACTTGCTACTCTAGATTGAACCAATTGTCCTTGAGAGAAAGAAGTTAAAGTATTACTGAAATATTTTTGTTGTAAAGATGGTGCGCGATAACCTGTGCTAAAAGATCCTCTAAAATTAAAATTCTCAGTTAATTTATATCTGAATGAAGTTTTATAGGTAGCCACTGAACCAAAGTCGGAATAATTTTCACCTCTAATAGCACCAGTTATTAATAAAGATTCGCTTGGAGTATACTCAAGATCTAAATAACCTCCAGTCACCGTTCTGCTTTTATTTACTTTATCTGAAGGGCTAAATCCTGGAAACCCTTGTGCGCCAGGAGCTTGCTCAAATCCGTAATTATTTGGGAAGGCTTTATAAGAAGCTGGTTCTCCAACAAAAATATTATAATTCTCAATTCTAAATTCACCACCAAAAGCTACTTTAACACCCCCTTGATTCACTATTCCATATTGTCTAGACAAATCTAAGTTGCTGGTATTTTGAACAAAGTTGAATCCACCATCATCGAAACGAGTTTGTTGTGGGTTGCCTATATTGGATGCATTAAATGTACCAGCTCCAAAATAATGAAAACCATTTGTTCCAAAGCTATTACTCAAATCCCAGCTCCAACCATTTATGTTCTCTTTTGAAAATCCTGTTGCCATGGAAATATCTGAAATGTTTGCTAGAATTCTTGGGTTATAGCTAGTATCTCCAGATCCAGATCTAAACATGATATCTCTTACAAAAATTAAATCACCAGTTGATGTAATAGGGAATCTATTAGGTTTTGCTGACCAGTTTCTTGTATAAGCATAAGCATCAGATTTTTTTAAATTCATTCCTCCAAAAGCGTAGAATTTAATATTATCTCCAAGAGGTAATTCTAAATTCATCATTAATCCATGAGAATTCATAGAGCCATCACCAAAACCTTGTCTCCAAGTATTGGTTGGTAAACCATCTTTATCTTCAATATTGCTTGAAGCAGCTTGACGGAAAGTTTTTCCTTGATCTAAGAAATCATAAGATAAATTAATAAAGCCACCTTTTTTTCCCAAACTAAAACCTCTATTGATACTTAAAGATTGTGTAACACCATCAATTGGTCTAGCAGTTAAATAATCATTGTTATCTCTAAATTGGAATGTGTTGAATTTTTTGTCATAGTAACCAGCAATACCAGTTACAATATTCCATTCACCAACATTCTTTTTTAATACTACGTTCATTACACCAGCAATCGCATCAGATCCATATTGAGCAGCCGCTCCATCTCTTAAAATCTCAATTCTATCTACTGAAAACTGAGAAAGTCCATTTAAGTCTACACCGCTACCGCCACGACCTCTGGTACCAAACAAGCCAACTAATGCAGTGCTATGTCTGCGTTTACCGTTTACTAATACCAATGTTTGATCTGGTCCAAGACCTCTTAATGTTCCAATATCAACGTGATCGGCTCCATCAGCGCCAGATTGTTTATTATAGTTGAATGAAGGTGCTGCATAGTTTAAAGAAGAAGTCAAATCCATTCTTGCAGTATTCAAACCCACTTCAGATAATTTTATTACATCCACAGGAACAGGAGATTCAATCTTTGCTCTTCCAGTTCCGCGAGTACCTACTAAAATTACCTCTTGCAAATCCGAAGTGGTAGATAGTAAACTCACATTTACTTCACTACTCAAAACGGTTTGTCTTTTGGATGCAAATCCAATATAACTAAACTCCAATACATCGTTGATAGATGCATTGATTGAATAAGTACCATTTTTAGCAGAGATGGCATTGGTCTTTGAGTTAGCTAATTTAATAGTAACACCTTCCAAAGCATTTCCCTTGCTGTCAGTAATTTTACCTTTAATGGTTTGAGTTTGTGCAGCTACATGTAGGGTAGAAAATGCAAAAACTAACAAACTAAAAAATGCGGCTAATTTTCTTGTCATGTGTTTAAAGTTTGCATCAATTTACAACTTTTTTACTATACATGTTTTGTCGGCTAAAATAGTTACTTTTAATGCCTATAATTAAGACCAAAGATTACAATGGAAGATCCAATCATTCAGATTCAACATTTATTTAATACTATCAATCATTCGCATTGGGATACGATTCATAAAATACCTCAAAGTGGTGGAGATAGGGTCTATTTTAGAATACATCAAGGGCATCAAACTTGGATTGCGACCTATAGTTTAAATATTAAAGAAAATCAGACTTTTATATACTTTGCGAATCATTTTAAAGATAAAGGTTTGCCGGTTCCTAAGGTACTAACGGTGAATGATTTATGCACTGCTTATATTCAAGAAGATGTAGGGAATACTTCTTTGTTGGAAGTCTTAGAAAAGGAAGGTAAAACGGAACATGTATTTTCTTTATTTCAAAAAAGCTTAAAGGCATTAGCTGTGCTACAAGTGAAGGGACATGAAGGATTAGACTATCAACAATGTTTAACTTCTAAGATATTCGGTAATCAATCTATCATGACTGATTTATTGTATTACAAATATTATTTTTTGGACAGTTTGCAATATCCTTATGATAAGCAAGCTTTAATGAACGAGTTTGAGTTATTGAGTGATCAGTTGGCGAGCAAAGATTTTAATTATTTCTTATTTAGAGATTTTCAGAGTAGAAATATCATGGTGCA
>CALCEA010000098.1 GCA_937900675.1 uncultured Chitinophagaceae bacterium | reverse complement strand
AGGCTATTTTATCATTAGTTTCTATCTACTGGTAAATAGCCTTTTTTTATTTGTATTACCCAGGTTCAATATTTTAGATTTTGGCTATGCATCTTTGCAAGTATACTTCGATTTTGCTCCTTGGTTTTTACTTTTATTGATCCCTGCTATCACCATGCGTTCTTTTGCAGATGAGCAAGCACAAGGAACTGCTGAAATTTTATATAGTCTTCCAATAAGTATTGTTCAAATTGTATTAGGAAAACTATTAGGTGTTTTCTTAATTATTTTAATCGCTATTGCGCCAACACTTGTTTATGCATTTGTTTTGGATCAATTAAGTTCTACTGGAGGATTGGATTGGGGGGCAACTCTTGGATCATATATTGGCCTTTTATTATTAGCTACAAGCTATGCAGTGATTGGCTTATTTGCAAGTAGTAAAACAAGGCAGCCAGTAGTTGCATTTGTGTTTTCTATTTTAATAGCAGCCTTTGTATTTAAGGGTTTTGATGGGTTAAGTAGTTTTTCTTTTGTAGATCCATTATACGGGTATTATATTTCTCAATTGGGTATGTCGGCTCATTTTGATAATATGAGTAGAGGAGTGGTTACCGCTACAGATTTTATTTATTTCATTTCCGTCATCGTTTTATTCATCTTTGGATGTAAAGAAAATATTAGCCAACAAAAGCAATCCATTTTTCTTTTTGTGCTTATAATAGTTTTGAATATTGGTGCATTTTACTTTCCAACGCAAATAGATCTTACCAAAGACAAAAGATATACATTAGGAGATACTAGTAAACAAATAATACAAGGCACGCAAAGTCCTATACAAATTCATTTGTATTTAGGTGGAGAGCTTCCAATGGAATATAAAAAACTCTCCCTTGCGACCATCGAAATGCTGGATAAAATAGTTGGAGAAAATAAAGAAAATATTCACTGGCAGTTGGATCTACCAAGTCAAGTTTATTCAGACACTAGTTTGTATCAAGTATATGATAGTTTAAGTAGAATGGGGTTACCTATTGAGAGAGTTCAATCAGACGCGTCCAAAGCTGATCAAAGAATTGATCAATTAATTATACCAGGTTTACTAATTGAAACACATGGGAAGCCTCCGGTAGCCATTGATCTTAGAACTGGAAAGAAATATTATAAGCCATACAATATTGTGAAAGATGTGCCGGAAGAAGATAAAGAAGCTTCTTTCAATGCTGCGAGTTCATTGTTAGAATTTAAAATAGTACAAGGAATATATTATTTAAATAGAACCGAGGTTCCAACCATTGGTTATTTGATTGGCAACGGAGAGCCTGTTGATTTGACTGTGAATGATTTAGGACAATCCATCAGACATCAATATAATTTAGTGGTCTTTGATTTGAAAAAAGGCTTCCCAAATGCGAATAAGATTAAGACCTTGTTGATTGTTAAGCCTACTCAGCCATTTTCGGATATTGATCAATTAAAAATTGATCAATATATAATGAATGGAGGAAATATTATTTGGGCAATAGATCCGTTATTTGCCGAATATGATAGTCTGCAAAAAACAAGCGGATCTTATGTAGCAATTGATAGAAATCTGCAATTACAAAATTTACTTTTCAGTTATGGAGCTAGAGTGAATAATCATCTTTTGCAAGATTTAAACTGCAGTAAGCTTCCAGTGGTTACAGGAAAAGACGCTTCAGGAAATCCCGTGATTCAAAGAATTCCTTGGCCATATTATCCTTTGTTGAACGCCAATTCCACCCATAAAATGGTAAAAAACATGGATAGGGTTTTGTCACAATTTCCAGCAAGTATTGATACCATTGCGGTACCAGGCATTCAAAAAACTATTTTATTAAGTTCTGATACCAATAGTAGAATTATCTCAACACCAGCAATGGTTTCATTGAGTTCGGTTGCAGGAGATGAGGATTTAAAAACTTTTAATAAAAGTCATATACCTGTTGCTGTTTTGTTAGAAGGGAAATTCAAGTCTCCATTTACCAATAAAATAAATGCAGCATGGAAAGATTCCCTATTGCAAAATACTGGCGAAGCCTTTTTGTCAAAGGCCAATAAACTGGCTAAACAAATTGTTTTGGCCGATGCCAATATATTGACCAACAATGTGCAAGCTTCAACCGGTCCATTGCCCATGGGGATGGTTCCTATGGAAGCTTATCAATTTGGGAATAGAGATTTTTTCACCAATGCGATTGCTTATTTAAACGAGCCAGAAGATATTTTAGCTGCAAGAGAAAAAGAATGGATTGTTAGAACATTGAATAAAGAGAAGGTTGCAGAAGGTAGATTGTTTTGGCAATTCATGCTCACTATTGTACCACTGTTTTTGATTTGGCTTGCTTATTATATTGGATTAAGCTGGAGAAAACGCCAATTTGCGGCATAGCAATTCTTAACTTATCTTTATCCTATGACAACAGATCAAATTGTATATAGCGTTTTTGGTGTAGTGATTGTAACTGCACTGATTTTGGATTTGGGTTTTTTAAGTAAGAAAAACGCTACTATTTCTATCAAACAAGCTTTAAGACAAACTTTTTTATGGGTTTTGTTGGCATTAGGATTTTTTGTTTTCATGTGGATTGAAGAAGGTCAAAAATTAGGATTGGAATTTTTGAGTGGCTATTTAATGGAGTGGAGTTTAAGTATTGATAATATTTTTGTTTTCATTTTAATATTTGATTCTTTCAAAGTAAAAGAACAACACACTTCTAGAGTTTTACTCATTGGAATTTTAGCAGCTATTATCTTTAGAGTTATTTTTATCACTGTAGGAGTTGCTTTGGTAGCAAAATTTGCATGGATCTTATACATCTTCGGTGTTTTCTTAGTGTATACGGGTATAAAAATGTATACTGCTAATAGCGATGAACATTTTGATCCACATGATTCTCCTGTATATAAGTTTTTGAAAAAGTTCTTACCACTATCTAATGGGGATGGAGATGGGAAATTTGTTATCAAACAAAATGGCCGTCCAGTATATACAAGTCTTTTTGTGGTAGTAGTTTTGTTAGCTGCCATAGACCTAGTGTTTGCGCTAGATTCAATTCCAGCTGTAATGGGTATTTCTAATAGCAGTTTGGTTATTTACACTTCTAATATTTTTGCAATATTGGGCCTTAGATCATTATTCTTTTTATTAAGAGGTGCAGTGAATGAGTTTGAACATTTACAACAAGGCATTGCAATTGTCTTAGTTTTTATCGGAATAAAAATGTTGGGAGAACATTATATCAATATGATCATGGATAAAAACACGCAGGTTATTTTATCCTTATTAGTGATTGTATTTTGTATCACAGGTTCTATCTTATATTCTATTTTTACCAACAAACAAAAGCAAGCAGCGGCAAAACATTCATCATGAACGGAAAGAAAGTAACCTTATTTATACTACTTATTTTATTGATTGACCAAGCAATCAAATTTTATATCAAACTCAATTTTTTTATTGGAGAAGAACATGCCATTGTGGGATCATGGGCTAGATTACATTTTGTAGAAAATGAAGGGATGGCTTGGGGTTTAAAATTTGGTGGAGATTGGGGCAAAGTTGCACTCACTTTATTTAGATTAGTGGCAGTTATTTGGGGTACTTTTTTGATCAAGGGTTTTATTGAAAAAAAATACCATAACGGTTTTATCATTTGCGTGTCTTTGATTTATGCAGGAGCTGTTGGAAATCTAATTGATAGTATGTTCTATGGTTTGATTTTCGAAGCTAGCGTTCCTTATACGACGATGGTTGCACATCTTTTCCCTGAGGGGGGTGGATATGCTTCATTTTTACACGGTAGAGTGGTAGATATGTTTTACTTCCCCATGATCCGCGATGCTCATTTCCCAACATGGTTCCCTATTTGGGGAGGGGAAGAGTTTGAGTTCTTTAGACCGGTCTTCAATTTTGCCGATATGGCCATCAGCACAGGGGTAATATCACTATTTGTGTTCCAAAATCGCTTTTTTAAGGAAGAAATAACCGAAAATACCTCTTCCCAATCCCTTTCATAGGCTAGTTTTTCCAGGCTTATTTCGTACCTTCGTGGCCTAAAAATCAGCAAGGACGGCCTTTTATGAGTAATCAATACCCAGAATTTAGTGGACTTCATCTGCCTACCATTGAGGCAGAAATTTTAGCTGCTTGGAAAAAAGAGCAAGCTTTTGAGCAATCTGTTCAATTAAGAGAAGGCAAAACGCCTTTTGTGTTTTACGAGGGGCCTCCAAGTGCCAATGGAATGCCTGGTATTCATCATGTCATTTCTAGAACTTTAAAAGACATGACTTGTAGGTACAAAACCATGCAAGGTTTTCAAGTAAAAAGAAAAGGCGGTTGGGATACACATGGTTTACCAGTAGAGTTGGGTGTAGAAAAAGAATTGGGTATCACCAAAGAAGATATTGGCAAGAAGATTACCATTGAAGAGTATAATAAAAAATGTAGAGAAGCGGTATTAAGGTATAAGAAAGAGTGGGATGATATCACTAATAAAATGGGTTATTGGGTTGATTTGAATAATCCATATATCACTTTTGATAATAACTACATTGAAACTTTATGGTGGATATTAAGTACACTTTATAAAAAAGGTTATTTATACCAAAGCGTAAGTATTCAACCATATTCTCCTGCTGCTGGAACTGGGTTAAGTTCACACGAATTAAATCAACCTGGAACTTATAAAGATGTAAAAGATACATCTGCAGTGGTGATGTTTAAAGCTATTCAATCTGATGAAAGCAAATTCTTGTTTGATGCTGCAGCTGTCAACAAAAACAATAAGGATGTATATTACATGGCATGGACAACTACGCCATGGACACTTCCTTCTAACTTAGGTTTAACTGTTGGACCATCTATTGAATATGTATTAGTTGCTACCTATAATCCTTACACAGCAATGCCTGTGAATGTGGTGCTTGCAAAGGCTTTATTATCAAAATATTTCAAGGAAGAAGGTTTAACCTTAGAAAGTTTTGCAGAAGGCGATAAAATATTGCCATGGAAAATTTTAGCAGAGTTTAAGGGTTCGCAATTAAACAATTTGCGTTACGAGCAATTAATGCCATTCGAAGCAAATGATCCTGCAACATTTGAAGGAGATCCTTTTAAAATTATCACAGGTGACTTTGTGACCACAGAAGATGGTACTGGTATTGTTCATACTTCTCCAGCATTTGGTGCGGATGACTATAAAGTAGGTCAAAAAAATAATTTAGGAATTATCACACTGGTAGATAGAGAAGGAAAATTTGTAGATGGCGTTGGTGAGTTCAGTGGCAGATATGTAAAGAACTATAAAGACGAAAAAGATTTTCAAGATGTGAATGTTGACATCTGTGTGAAATTGAAAAAAGAAAATCGCGCTTTCAAAGTAGAAAAATACGAACACAATTATCCTCATTGTTGGAGAACAGATAAACCCATTTTGTACTATCCATTAGATGCATGGTTTATTAAAACAACAGCGGTGAAAGAGAGAATGGTGGAATTAAATAAAACCATTAATTGGAAACCAAAGAGTACAGGTGAAGGTCGTTTTGGAAATTGGTTGGAGAATATGGTGGACTGGAACTTATCTAGAAGTAGATATTGGGGAACACCATTGCCTATATGGAGAACAGAAGATGCTTCAGAAGAAATTTGCATTGGATCCATTGAAGAATTAACTGCAGCATTTATTGCAGCAAAAGATAAGGGGTACAATAAAGAAGTGAATTTGCAAATTGTGGACGGCAAATTGGATGTGGATTTGCATAAGCCATTTGTGGATCAAATAGAATTACTAAGTCCTTCAGGCAAGCCAATGAAGCGTGTGCCAGATTTAGTGGATGTGTGGTTTGATTCTGGCGCGATGCCTTATGCACAATGGCATTATCCATTTGAAAATAAAGATTTAGTAGATAAGGGACAAGCTTTCCCAGCAGACTTTATTTGCGAAGGTGTAGACCAAACCAGAGGTTGGTTTTATACTTTACATACTTTGGCTGTAATGTTATTTGATAGTGTTGCGTACAAAGCAGTAATGAGCAATGGTTTGGTATTGGATAAGAATGGAAACAAGATGAGTAAGCGTTTGGGCAATGTGGTGAATCCATTCGAGACTATTGAGCAATATGGTGCTGATGCTACAAGATGGTATTTAGTAACCAATGCATCACCATGGGATAATTTAAAATTTGATTTATCAGGTATACAAGAAGTACAAAGAAAATTCTTTGGAACTTTATATAATACATATCAGTTCTTTGTATTGTATGCGAATGTAGATGGATTCAAATTTGAACAAGATTATATTCCAGTAAAAGATAGACCTGAAATTGATCGTTGGATTATTTCTTCTTTGAATACACTCACTCAGACTGTCAAACAGGCGATGGATGATTTTGAACCAACTATTGCAGGTCGTGCGATAGAAAGCTTTGTGGATGAGCATTTGAGCAACTGGTATGTTCGTTTATGTAGAAGAAGATTTTGGAAAGGTACTTATACCAATGATAAAATTGCTGCATATCAAACCTTGTATGAATGTTTAGAAACCATCACAAGATTAATGGCGCCAATTGCTCCGTTCTTCTGTGATCAAATATTTAGAAATTTAAATGGCGTTACCAAAAGACATGCTGTTTCTTCTATTCACCATGCAGATTTCCCTAAAGCTGATGTAAGTAAAATTGATTTGGCCTTAGAGCAAAGAATGCAAATGGCTCAAGATATTTGTTCTTTGGTATTATCTATCAGAAAGAAGGTGAATATCAAAGTGCGTCAACCTTTGCAAAAAATATTGATCCCTGTATTAGATCCTTCCATGAAATCTGCGATTGAATTAATGGAAGAATTAATCTTGGCAGAGGTAAATGTTAAAGAAATAAATTATATCACGGAGACCGAGGGTGTGATCAGCAAAAAGCTTAAACCTAACTTCAAATTATTAGGTGCCAAATTGGGTACTAAAATGAAACAGGCTTCTCAAGCAATTGCATCAATGAACCAGGCTCAAATTAGTCAGTTGGAAAAAGAGGGCCATTTTGTATTAGAAGTTGAAGGGGAGAAAATTGACTTATTGGTATCTGAGGTGGAAATTATCGCAGAGGACATACCTGGATGGAGTGTTGCAGTTAAAAATGCCTTAACGGTAGCCTTGGATATTACCCTAACTGAGGCCCTTTTGAAGGAAGGAAACGCTAGAGAATTGGTAAATAGGGTCCAAAATATCCGAAAAGAGGCCAATTTTGAGCTAACAGACAAGATTTTACTCCGAATTGTGGATAACACAGATTTGAAGGACTCCATTAATGAATTTTCCGATTATATTTGCCGCGAAATATTGGCATTGGAAATTGACTGGGTTCCGGCTTTAGAAGACGGGGTAGATGTCGAAATAAATGACCAAAAATTAAGGATTTCAGTTTTACAAAAAGGATAATTATGGCTACAAAGAAACCAGCTCCTAAAAAAGCGACACCAGCAAAAAAGGCGGCACCTGCTAAAAAAGCAGCTCCTGCGAAAAAAGCTGCGCCAGCTAAAAAGGCAGCACCTGCTAAGAAAGCAGCTCCGGTAAAAAAAGCGGCTCCTGCTAAGAAGGCAGCCCCAGCAAAAAAAGCAGCACCTGCTAAGAAAGCAGCTCCAATAAAAAAAGCAGTACCAGCTAAAAAAGCGGCTCCTGCAAAAAAAGTTGCAGCACCTGCTAAGAAGGCGGCTCCTGTAAAAGCAGCTCCAGCTAAAAAAACTGCGCCTGTTAAAGCGGCTCCAGCAAAAGCGACTCCTGCAAAAGCAGCTCCAGCTAAAAAAGCTGCAGCTCCTGCAAAGCCTGCTCCAGCACCGGTTAAAAAACCAGTTGCTCCAGTAAAGCCTGTAGAGAAATATGTTCCTCCTGCAAAGCCTGTTCCAGTTATTCCAACTCCGCCAGTAAAGCCAGTTCGTAAAGCTGCAGAACCAATCAAGGATGTAAAAGTTCCAAAGATCAACGCTAAAAACAGCGTTCCTTATACACCTGGTTATGTTCCAATGGAAAAGAGAAAGGAAGTAGAAAGATCAACTGAAACTTTGGTAAAATATTCAGATGCTGAATTAGCGGAATTCAAAGACTTGATCACTAAGAAATTAGATGCTGCTAAAAAAGAATTAGTGTATTTACAAGGATTGATTACTAGAAAAGACGAGATGGGTGGAGATAATGATGACGCGCGTTACATGACTATGGAAGATGGTAGTGTGAGCATGGAAAGAGAGCAATTAGGTCAAATGGCTAGCCGTCAAATTACTTTCATCGATCATTTAGAGAAAGCTTTAATGAGAATTGAAAATAAGACTTATGGTATTTGTAGAGTTACAGGCTTATTAATTGATAAAGCAAGATTAAGAGCAGTACCTCATGCTACTTTAAGTTTAGAAGCTAAATTAGGGTATGTAAAAAATGCACCTAGTTCTAACG
>CALCEA010000097.1 GCA_937900675.1 uncultured Chitinophagaceae bacterium | reverse complement strand
GGTTAGTTTTAAACCCCTGATGTAGTGTAGTATTTATTCATCAAAACTATTAACATGAAAATTGAAAAAGCAGAACGCAGGTCCGCAAAAATTAAGCTTGGCTTACAAGGACCATCAGGATCTGGAAAAACAATGAGTGCATTACTTATTGCTTATGGGTTAGTACAGGATTATTCTAAAATTTGTTATTTGGATTCAGAGAATCGATCGAGTAGTTTGTACTCTCATTTGGGACATTTCAACATTATCAATCTTGATGGTCCATTTCCACCAGAGAAATTTATTGAAGCAATCAATTTAGCAGAAAATGCCGGCATGGAATGCATCATTATTGATTCAGCATCACATGCTTGGGAATTTCTAACAGATTACCACGCAACATTACCAGGTAACTCATTTACAAACTATGCCAAAATCACACCAAGACACAAAGCATTTATGAATGCAATCATTCAATCTAAATGTCATGTAATCTGTTGCATGCGAACCAAGCAAGATTATGTTATCCAAGAACGAAATGGAAAGATGGTGCCTGAAAAAGTTGGATTGAAGGCGATTCAAAAGAGTGAGTTTGAATATGAACTCAGTATATCATTTGAACTAGCGGCCAATAATCTAGCAAAGGTTTCAAAAGACAGGACCGGCCTATTTGCAAACATGCAAGAGCAAAAGCTCACAATAGAAGATGGTGTCAAAATCAGAAATTGGTGTAATGAAATTGTAATACCAATTGAAGATAGGATCAATGCTTGCAAAACACTAAATGAGCTACTATCATTATACAAACTACAAATAGATATTTCTGGTGACATAAAGAAGCTATTTGAAGAAAAGAAGCATAAGCTTCTACACCCAACAAACCACAGCTTAAATGGCCTAGAAATGGCCAATAAATAGCATAAATTAAATCCATTCACTTAAGCCCGGGCAAATGCCTGGGCTTTTTTATTACAAAAATCAAATAACATGAATCAGATTTCAGAAATCAAAATAAGTTATACCACAAATAAAGTCAATTGCCCACCGATTAGAAATGCAAAAGATGCATTTGATGCAATCTTTCCATTTTTCCCATCAGATAGTATTGAACTTCAAGAATCATTTATGGTAGCATATTTGAACACTCACCATGAACTTCTTGGTGTATTAAAACATACCACAGGATCCATCAACGCAACACTAACTGACGTTAGAATTATTTTAGGTGTTGCTTTAAAATCAATAGCAACTAAAATAATAATAGCACACAATCACCCAAGTAGCTTTTTAAAAGAATCTAATGCAGATATTAATGCTACAAAAAAGCTTAAAGAAGCTGCTAAGATGTTTGACATTGAGCTACTAGACCATCTTATTGTAAATGCGAAAGGTGAATATTTCAGTTTCGCTGAAAATGAACTAATGTAAAATGAAGGGCCTAATTTCTGGGCCCTTTTTATTTTTACCATCTTAAACAATCTAAGTTTAAATCAATAGAGTTTAACTAATTATCCCATTGTTGATATAAATACTAACAAATAAGTTGATGCCTCGATCTGTTGTATACAACTTAAAATTATCACGCAAGTATTTTCCTGACCACGTGCCATAAATTGGTTGTTGTTCAAGGTAGAATAAAGTACCGTCATTATACGGAGGTTGTATAAAATGATGCTCATCAATTATACCAAAGTACATCAAATATTGATAATATTTCCTGAAGCCAAGTTTAACACCTAGGCGTTTTGTAATAATTTCAGCTGCTTGTCTTGGAGTGTAAGCATAAATCTCACTACTGCTTTCCATAAAATGTATTTTTTATTATGGCGACGATGGCGGTGGCGACCATCATTACCCATTATTAATTTTCAGTAGACGCCATCGCCACGGCCGCCATACCGGTTTTTTTAAAATGACCAGGCTTGACTCTTTCAAGAAAACCTGCTTCTACAAATTGCTTTATCCACCTTGAAACTGTTCTTTCTGATAAAGCAAGTGAAGAATAATACTCCTTTAAATCGTCGGATGAAAATTCATCTGGAAGCATTTGTATGAACTTAGATTTCGTATCAACAACTTTAGATTCATTCGCCTCTCCAGGTAAAGACTTGAATAGCTTTAGACCACAATAAAGTGAAAACTCAATCATCCATAGAGCATTACCAAAATCTACATCACTACAATAGATTTCAGCACTTTCACTTTTCTGCTCATAGTGCCTAAATGCAGTAAAAATCGTCGCTAATCTACATATCATTAACGCATGTCGCTTTGGTATTGAAACGGCCGATTCTCCAGAGAAATGATAAGCATTCATTAGGTAATACTTACCAAATGCTTGAATTGCATCCCATTGGACCTGTGTAAACTTTATTTCAATCTGCTTAGTTTTAAAATAGGTCCAAGCTTCAAAATATTCATCTGCAAGTGCATTGAATACATCATCCTGTACTGGACAATCACTACATGGCTGTGTATTCTTCCACAAAAGCTCTGAATCTCCTAATAGGACCAAAAATCTAGAAAAAAGGCCATCAGCGTTTGAATGCAAGAGCTTTCCAACTTGATTGGCAGTACCTGTTAATACAATTGACAACTTAGGGTTGTTAGCAATTTGCACTTCCCCATCCTTTTTAATCATTTTGGATATAGACTCATGGTGAAATGCCTGCCTGAAAATACTTGAATTCATATTACCGAATTCACCAGAAGCGGAGACACCTACTACATCAATTTCAGTTTCAAATAGTGTGAGCGTTTCGGATCCATCAATGTCTGCTAACATCTCAATTAGCTTTGCAGAAGATGTATTTCCTGGTGCCAATACCAATTTAAGCTTAGGCCGTTCAGGTGGAATCCCATTTGGATTTTTTCGATACTCCCTTATTGCTTCTTTATAAAAAACTAAAAGCTGATTATACTCTGTTAATATGTGATCATTAATTTTTGAAAGCAACACTTTAGAAAGTGAGGCCGCACCCTTTCCAGCTGAAGCCGGGAAAACCGCTAACAAATACAGTGCTGGCGCGTTCCATTTATTATCATAGTTAAAACGCACAAAGGGCATCGTACTGCTTGCTACAATTGAAGTACTAAATAGAGTTATTGATTTTTCAACAAAAGAATTCCTAACAATTCCCTTACTTACTAAAACAGGCGTAGTTTCTATTATATTATCTAATTGCGCTTCTACCATTGACTTATCGTCAAACATAAATGGTCCATTGTTCCCTGCTTTTCTATAAAACCTTTGCCATATTAATTCTGGAATTAAATTTGATTCATGCTCGTTTGGGGGTATTTTTTTCTCGTCTATCATAATTTTATACTGTTTGCGGTTTCATAAAATTGTTCTACCATTGGGTGTACATATATGTCTTTATGACATATAGGCCTAGCTAATGTTAAACCCTCAAATGAACTTACTCTTGACAAGGCAACATATGCTTGTCCAGCAGCAAATGCTCCTCTTCCTAGATCCACATGAACTTTATCCAATGTTGCACCTTGACTCTTATGAATACTTATAGCCCAAGCAAGCTTTAGTGGATATTGTTTTATTGTTCCTACTATGTTTCGCACATATTGCTGTCTGTATTCAGAAAATACTGTCTCCACCTTGTTCCATGTTTCTTTTTCAATTTCAACTACAGTTCCATTTGGAAGCTCAACACTAATAGGACCATAATTAAATAATTTCGTAATCACTCCAGTTGTACCATTTGCATACCTACCATGAGGATCATTTTTTACAATCATCACTCTAGCTCCTTTTTTAAGTTCAATTTTTTCTTGAACAATAAAATCCCCTGGATTTATCCTTCCTTCTATTTCTGCATGAAAAACAATTGATCCTGTATTTAATTCATTCAACTTTGTCATGTTATGCTCATCAACATATTTATTAAAAGGAGAAAGCACAATTGCATCATCAGGGCATACATTAACAATTTTTGTATTTAGAAAACTCATCTGCATTTCTGATATAGTTGCTGTTCTTGCATTATTTAAAACATCAACAAAGTCAGCATCTTTCTGACGGTGCACCTTTGTCAGCTCAATCATTGTTAATGGAACTTCACCAAAAACCTTTGAACTGAAAAAGTATGAACTTGCATAAGTTTCTGGAATTGGATTGGTTGATGTGACTACTGGAGGTAATTGGTTTAAATCGCCTATCAGAAGTATTGATTTACCTCCAAAGGGCCTTTCTATTCCAGTATTAATTCTTAAAGCATAGTCCAGATAGTCCATTTTGTCTGAACGTAACATTGACGCTTCATCAATTGAAATGACATCTGCTTTTTTAATAACACTAAGTTTATCTTCATTATTTATTCTACGAATATCCCTTACTGGATCATCTACAATTGGCGGGATATTAAACTGCGACTCAATTGTTGATCCTCCAATTAGCATTGCGGCAGCTCCAGTTGTAGCAAGAGGAAGGACTTTCATTTCAGTATGTTTTCTAAATTCATTAAATACGAATGTCTTCCCAACACCAGCACCACCAGTTAAAAAAACAACAGTTGGCGGGTTTTTAAGCAACTTTTCGATTGTTTCAACTTTATAATTCAATGTCGTTAATATTTAAATTGTTAATAATGTTATGTGGATTTTGATTCAGAATTTCGATAGCGTATCTATCCTCAGGATGTGCAATTATTTCATCACCATTTTTAGATAGATAACCTATCAAAATATCCAAGAATCTATCTGATGTAATGAAAATGAAATCACCATCAAAGCATGGAGGCTTTTGGTCCTCATACTTTGTTTCTAGCGTGTAACGCATTTGGCCATCACCAATACATTCACATTCTGCAACACCAATGAAACCCCTGTTCATTAGCTTTTCACGGATTAATTCCGCATTTTGTCTTGTTTTCATATCTCTTGTTTAATTATTTACTTTCTTTTCTTTGCTCTTCTTTAATGTACTCATCAATGGCATCATCTACACCGAATGCTTTAATTCGGTTTCTACTTATAAACTCTTCAAGATCCTGTTGTGAAAAAATCACACGTCCTCCAATCTTTGAATAGCTTATTTTGCCATTCGCTATTAGTGTATCCAGGGAGCGGACACATATTCCCAGCTCCATTGCTAGGTCTATTTTTGAATAAAAGTTGTTTTTCTTTCTTATCATGGTTTTTATTTTACTTAGTCATTTTTTGAGAAGAGATTTTGGTGCTAAAAAAAATTAGCACTAGCTCAATTTTCTAACTCTGTCTCAAGGCCACTTAGCACTTTGAGCTTACCTAGCACTTTGAAAATTACTTTAGATCTCCCCCCCTTTTTCAATAGCTCATCTATTTTATTTTGATTCAATCCTTGCTCAAATGCGCCTATATATTCACCAGCCCACGCGCGCTTACCGTTTGGATGAGTAACCGCACCACGTGCTTGCAGGTACTTTTTTGTAGGATTTTTAGAATCCTTCAAAACGTTCATACGCACTCGCATTTCAATAGCCGCTTTATAACAAGAAAGCTCAGTCATAATCTTTATAGCGTTCTCAACATATGAATTCTTATCATTCATGAGTATTTGATCAAGATCAGTATTTAATTTCTTTATCAATGCTTTTATATCACTGTCATTTAATTGATTAAGACTGTTGTTATTTATATAAGTCTTGTCCTTTATCATTAGGTATTCGTTGTAGTTGTTCATTGGATTTTATTTGTGCGAAAGTAATATAACAATTTTAATATTTAGTCATTTTTTGAGATGAGATTTCCACCCTTGTTAATAACTACTGCTTAGTTATCAAATTTTCTAGGAGCAATAATGCGTTATCCCCTTGACTATCAGTAAATTTTGAATAGTGCGCGGTCATTTCTAACTTACTATGTTTTACAACATTTTGAATGGTAGTTAATGGAACACCACCTTGGGCAGAAATGCTTACATAACTTATTCTACAAAAATGACTCGAAATTGGTTTAGCAATTCCTGCAAGTGTGCCTATTGACTTTAAAGCTTTATTATAAACATAAGTAGCAGTTGCAACAGCTTTATCTAAAGTCTTTGCATCTGCATTAAAAGCATGCTCTGCAATCAAACCAAAGACAAATCCATCTTCCTTTGACATTCTAGCCATAAACCTGTTTAAAATTTGAAAAGCCTGTGGCGGCATTTTAATCCTATGTGGTGTTTTAGTCTTTTGAATAACCATATTTAAATATTGGCCATCGATATTGCTTTTACGAAGCATAATAACATCCGATACCCTTAACCCACCGCTCAATATGGTCCATATAAATATATCACGATACATTTCTAGCTTTTTATCATGCGATAAATCTAGATACATGATTTTAGCAACCTCTTCCTTTGTTAAAAATTCACGCAATGCTTTTTCTTGCTTAATCTTAAATGATCTAAATGGATCATCATTTGGCGTAATTATACCACGTTCAATCGCAATACTAAATACTCTTCTTATCGTTTTAAGATTCGACTGTATTGTATTTACTTTATTGCCATACTCGTTTTTTAGGTAGTTCTGAAAATCAGTAATGACTTGTAAGTCTATATCATAGAATGTAGCAGTCCTCCCACCAAGAAATCGTTCAAACTTTGCGAGCACCGTCTT
>CALCEA010000096.1 GCA_937900675.1 uncultured Chitinophagaceae bacterium | reverse complement strand
TGTGCTCTTCCGATCTTCAATTACGGTTTGATGATAAAAATATGATGAAGCAAAGAATCCAAAAACATTCGATTCAATCTTTGTATTTTCTGATAGCTTTTCAACTAATTCATCTAAATCAATCAATATAGTAGGAGATGATATTATTTCACCTGAATTTGCATTTTTTAAGATATTAATGACATTTGTTAAATCTTGTTTGTTTTTTTGTAGTGTTAACTCAGCAACAAAAAGGTCTGAAATTTTAATCTGATTGATTTGAACCAAAGAACCAATTGGATCCTCATCAAATATCAACGTATCGTGCTTGAATTTTGTATGTACAGCTCTTGTATGAGTAGTTAAGACGGTTTCATCCGATTTTAGGCATTTTTCAAGTTGATCCAGATAATCTTGGACATATTTTAAATCCTCCTCACAGACCGTATATTTGAATCTACCTGATACAATCTTATGAAGTACTGCAAATACTTTTTGTTGAAGACCCATTGAGTAATAATAGTCGATTAGGTTATTAATTCTTTCGTCATTGAATTTTATGGGATTAGGTGTCATTTTGTAAGAGACGGTCATTCTTTCAGTCACTTCTTCTTTCAACCTACTAGTTGGAAGGGCAATTGTAGCGTTATTTGTAGTTGTAAGTAGTCTAGTCTTACCAATGGCGGTAGGAAGTTTAAACAGATAGATTTTCCCTTTTTGATCTGATTTTAAAGCTTTTTCAAATTGAATTTTCAACTTTTCATCTGCTTCAACAAGTGGTATTCTATGTATAGCCTCTAAAATTTGGATTTTACCACGTTGGTTTAATACTTCAGTTTCGAAATCATAGATATGTTTATCTTCATCATATTCTGAAAAGGTATTTATTGGTTGAGCAGGGTATGAAGCAATTCCTAGGTAAGGAAAAATATTAAAGTTATTTTCAGTATAGTTGGTTAAGCCAGCCTCATTGAATTTAGTCATTGCTTCCTTCATTAACTTTCGACCACCTTCGAATTTAACTAAGTTGGTGGCTAACCCAAATAGCTCATCATGATAAAGCCATTTTCCTTTTAGGAATTCATCTAAAATTCTCACTTTCTTCCTAGCCTCCTCCCAATTTATTTTTAAAGGTTCAGTCCCTTCAGATATTACATCTTTATAATTTGGAGAAATACCATCTTTCTTATTATTACTATATTGATTGTTCCCCTTTTCTCCCAACAACCCAAAACTACATCTTTTTAATGGGGCTAATTTTCTAGTTCTTCCTTGATCTTTGGTTATTAATTCTAATGAAAGGTGTTCTGTTAGTTTTAAAGTATTGATAGGTTCTTGTGAGATAATTTCTGATTTAGTTCCAGCAAAAAAGAATCCACCCTTACGAAAGCACTTTGGATCAGCTTCAGGGAAAATTGTTTTTAACCCTTTCATAACTACTTCATGATGATTAGAATCTACAATACTATCATCCAACAGTAACATCATTCTGAATTTCAATAACTCATCTGTTGAAGAAAAGGTATGGTACCAGATTTGAGGAGTGATAGAGTAGTTCTCTAATCGCCTAATGACTTCTTCTGGGTAGATTACAGCTTCCTTGTTATCGAAGTCTAAACCAATAACAGATTGTGATTCCCAGGTATTATTTAATACTGGGCCATTAAAAACACCACCAGACCAGGTATAACCATAGGGTTGCTGTACAATTGTGGAGATCTCATTCACGGTAATACCCGTTACTAGGTTCAGGTTATTGTAGATAATCCCTATTGAATTATCCGACTTTAGCGGCTTTGATTTTAGCGGCGTTGGGTTGATTGTAATTTGATACTTTTTCTTTTCCATATATTCTTTTATTAATAAATATGGTAGGACTTTTTAAAAAGTATTCCAACGTAGAAACATTTTCAATTTTTTTGATATTTATATATAAAGAATATGGATATGAATAAAGTAAAACCCAAAAGAACAGAATTTATCAGATTGCGTCTAACGCCACAAGAGCGTCAAATAATTGAGCAAATTAATGCCTCAGACTATACCAATGTTTCTGAGCATGTACGTAGGTCTCTGCATTTTTATGCAGCTAATAATTTCCCAGCACTAGTTGCTATTAAATCTTTGAAATAATATGAAAGAAGAACTATTGGAGAGATTTATCAGGGTAAGAGTTACAAATAATGATCGAGAATTTATAGAGCAGCACATATTAGAGACTGGAATTTCCATTTCCGATTTATTTAGAGATTTGATTAAAGAATTAAAACGATCAACTTGAGTAATGGATAAGGAATAGGTTTGGGATACATTCTTAAACGTGGAATTTTGCCTAGAATTTAGCAAAAAGTAGGGTTGCCCATTAGTGGGAGTGGAGCCCCGCCTTATAGGATAGGGGATACTTGCAAGCAGGGGGGGGGTAATTTAGAAAGTTAATTTAAAATACAAAAGCATCAAGCTTAGTATTAGTACAATTGTATTGGCAATTAATACTGGGCCACTTTTAATTAAGTACGCATAAGTTAACCATACAATACAACTAAAGTTTACAATCAATACCATGATTAAACTTAAGTCACCCACACTATGTGATTTCCATGAAAGATATACTTGAGGGACAAAAGTGATACAACTTAATAATGTACCTAAGTAACCAATAGATTCAACTAGTTTTGGATTGATTTCTTTTTTGCTCATAATGGATATTTGTTGGGGGGTAAAAAATTATCCTTCAGTAATACCAGCTTTTTGCATAATCAAATCACTTACACCAGTAGTTGAATAACCGCCATCATGGAATAAGTTTTGCATAGTGACCATCTTAGTCAAGTCAGAGAACAAT
>CALCEA010000095.1 GCA_937900675.1 uncultured Chitinophagaceae bacterium | reverse complement strand
AATTTAGAAGATGATGAAGAGATGCAAAAAAGACAAACCATGTTTGGAAAAGATATTGCAAGAGATGGTAGAACTGCAGAGCAAATGATTCAGGAAGCGATTAGTGTTAGTGCAGACGCCGATGTCATTGTAGCTGCATTGGGCGAAGGTGCAGAGAGTAGTGGAGAGAGTGCATCTAAATCTGAAATTGATATTCCATATGCACAAAAGCGTTTATTAAAAGCATTATTAGCTACTGGCAAACCAGTGGTATTGGTATTATTTAATGGTCGTCCTTTGACTTTATCTTGGGAGAGTGAAAATGTACCAGCAATCTTAGATGTTTGGTTTGCTGGATCAGAAGCAGGTGATGCGATTGCAGATGCTTTATTAGGTAAAGTAAATCCTTCTGGTAAATTAAGTATGAGCTTCCCTCGTAATGTGGGCCAAATTCCAGTGTATTATAATCATAAGAATACAGGAAGACCATTAACAGGCAAATGGTTCTCTAAATTCCAATCAAACTATATAGATGTTCCTAATGAGCCATTGTATCCATTTGGTTATGGTTTAAGCTATACTCAATTTGAGTATGGTGCAATCCAAGTATCTTCAAAGCAATTAAAAGGAAACCAAAAATTAACGGTAACAGTTCCTGTAAAGAATACAGGTAAGTATGCAGGTAAGGAAGTAGTTCAGTTATATATTAGAGACGAAGTGGGATCTATCACAAGGCCAGTTCAAGAATTAAAAGGATTTAATAAGATTGAATTAGCTCCGGGCGAAACCAAAAATGTAAGCTTTGAAATTACTCCGCAATTATTGAAATTCTACAACAGTGATTTAAAGTTTGATTGGGAATCAGGTGACTTCCAAATTATGGTAGGCACTAATTCAAGAGATGTACAAGTTGCAAAAGTAAATTGGCAAAAATAATCGGTTAATTTACCAAGAACCATACAAGCCCTCTTTCAATGCCTTCTGATATTTCTTATCATTGAATGTGTATAGAAAGGGGGCTTTGTGTGCTCCGCCTTTTCTGGTTTCATTTAGCTTATTTAAAATGCCAAAGCTGATCATCTTTCTCTGAAAATTTCTGCGATCTAATTTTTGATCTAAGATAGTTTCATATAATTTTTGCAATTCCGGCATGGTAAACTTCTTAGGCAATAAATTCTTTCCAATAGGAGTATAGGCTAATTGTGTTCTTAAACTTTCCAAAGCTTTGAATACAATTTCTTTATGATCCATGATCATGGAATCCAGCTTATGAATATCTACCCACTCACAATATTCTGCATCCAATTGACTTGCTTTCGTTTTTACTTCCGTAAAATCAATCAATGCAAAGAAGCCGATAGTTATAAATCTTTTTAATAACCAATGGTCCTTAGGTAATTTGATTCCATATTCTTTGTATCTGCTTTGGTGCACAGATGCGTCAGATCGGGTAGGGTTGCTAAATACATCAAACTGTTGTAAGAAAATATTGCTCACCCCTGTACGCTCTTGTAATACTCTATATGCGGCATCTTCAACGGGCTCGTCAATCTTTATAAATCCTCCTGGTAAAGCTTTTTTATTATTGTGTTGCATGTCCAATACAAGAATCTTAAGCACATTCTCATGAAAGCCAAAAATCACTGTATCCACTGATAAACCAGTTTGATACAACTTATCGCCTTTTTCCAATAATTGCTTTAAGCCAGGGTTTAAAGAGACCTTTTTTGCCATAGAATTAAAGATAAAAATATTTGTGTAACTACCCTAAAAATTTTATATTGTGTCTAACTAACGCAATGAAATATGAAAAATAGAAGACAGTTTTTACAAGAAGCAGCAACCTTAACAATAGGTGGGGCTTTATTATCAAATGCTGGATGGGCTAATAGTTTATTCGCTAAAAAAGCCATGCCTGCTCCAGGAATTCAATTATTTACTTTGTTTAATGAAATGGATATAGATACAGTGGGTGCTTTGCAAAAAGTAGCTGCTGCTGGGTATAAGAATATAGAATCTGCTTTTAGCAAGCAACCCGGATTTTATGGTAAGAAGCCAAAAGAGTTCAAGGCATTATTGCAAGATATGGGCATGGAATGGAGATCGCACCATGTAATTGGTAGACCATTCAAAATGCCACCGAATACCAAACTTCCAAACGGTCCAGATGGCAAGCCAATTACTATTCCTGTAATGAAGAATTTAGAAGACAATAGTCAAGAGTTTGTAGATTTAATTGCAGAAGCTGGTGTACCGTATTTAGTTTGCGCTAATATTAACATCTCTACAGGGGATGAAATTAAAAAGTCTGCGGAAGTATTACAAAGAGCAGGGGAGCAAGCTAAGAAAGCAGGAGTTCAATTAGCTTACCATAACCATGCTTCTGAGTTTGATGCAACTGATGGCATTGTTTCATATGATTATTTCACTTCTCAGATTAGTGCAGATATAATGAAGATGGAATTAGATCTTGGCTGGGTATTTAAAGCGGGAAAAAATCCAGTAGACTTATTCAAGAAGAATAAAGGCAGATTCCCATTATTGCATGTGAAAGACATGACCACAGCAGGGGAGATTGTTCCATTTGGAGAAGGGGCTTATGATTTTAAAGAAACCTTTAAGCATTTAGATATAGCAGGTGTTGAATATTTCTTCTTAGAACAAGATTTTCCAAAGAAGCCATTTGAGAATATCGTGACTGCAGTTCAGAACTTTGATAAGTTCAAGAAGAGTTTATAGCAAAAATGAGTTCATTTAATTAAAGAAGGAGTCTCCAACGGGACTCCTTCTTTTTGTATTGTTATCTATGGATTTTTCTAATTGATAATTTGCTCTGTAATTTTTCCAGTAGTCTTATGCTTCAGGATTAATTTCTTAGCACCATAGTGGGTCATTTCTTCTTTCACTAAATAATGGTCTTTATCATATTCAACCAAGTGACTTTCTTTGGTTAATCCTTCTTGTCCTCTCCAGATATCTAATTTAACTGGTTCCCATAATTTAGACTTTGCAGATCTATAAGCTGCATCTAAAACACAGTTCACTACATAGCCATCATAGAAAGTTTCTTTTGGTGCAACTCCTTTTTCCATAGAATTAAACATATCCATAAACATATGGTTGTAGCCTAATTCGTTTAATTCATCACCTACTGGGAATAACCATCCTCTATCGCTTTCTGCTTTTTCTGCAATATAGTCTCCACCTTTTCCAGTAGTGAACATTTCAAAACCAGTTCTTAAGAAACTATTAATCCAAATAGTACCTTCTGTACCCATTACTTCATCTCTTAAGTCTAATCCACCTCTAAAGGTCCAGCTTACTTCAAACTGTCCAATAGCACCGTTCTCGTATTTAACCAATCCAATTGCGTGGTCTTCAGCGTCAATGGG
>CALCEA010000094.1 GCA_937900675.1 uncultured Chitinophagaceae bacterium | reverse complement strand
TCCACCCAAACCTTTCTGATCTTACCCAATTGTCCATCTTTAATCATCGCTTTGATTTGTTTTACCAAAGGATATCCTGAATAAGTATGTGTTAAACAAAGGGTTAGGCCTGTTTTATCTAAGATTTGTTTTAGTTCTTTTGCCTCTTCTAAAGAGAAAGTAATTGGTTTTTCGATTACCACATGAAAGCCGTGCTCTAAAGCCATTTTAGCTGGAGCAAAATGCGCAAAATTGGGAGTAACAATGGTTACAAAATCCATTCGTTTATCTGCAGGCAATGCTGCTTCCGCTTTAATCATTTCTTCGAAAGTCAAGTAGGTTCTATCTTTTGGAAGAAATAAGGCTTCTCCTGAAGCCACTGCTATTTCTGGATTAATACTTAATGCACCACAACTTAATTCGATCAAGCCGTCCATGTTGGCAGCCAATCTATGAATGGCACCGATAAAGGCATCCTTGCCTCCGCCTACCATTCCCATGCGTAATTTTCTATTCATTGGTTACTATTTTTAATTGTACAATCGTAAATCATTGTGTCATAATAACACTTTATTATATACACTATAGCAATTTCCTTATAATTTCTTAAAATCTGCCTTTTTTAGTAGAAAATATTATAAAAGATTGCAAATAAATTTTTACATTTATAGACTCTAACAAAGATGCTTTGCCATGTCCAATCAAGTTAACAGACGTAAGTTGATCAAGCAGGTTTTAACAGGATCTGCTGCCCTTGCTGCAGGAGTAAGTATACCTACTCCAATACTAGCTGCTACCGAAAATAACAGTAGCGATCCACTTTCTTTAAAAGGAAATATCAATCATTCAGTTTGTTATTGGTGTTATGGTAATTTGAGTTTAGAGCAAATGTGTTTGGAAGTAAAAAAGATTGGCTTTGGTGCGATTGATTTACTAAAGCCAGATGAATGGCCCATTGCTAAAAAACACGGCTTACATTGTTCTATGTGTTACACAGCTGGCGAAACTAGTTTGACAAAGGGTTGGAACGATAAAGCAAATCACGCTTGGTTAATTAAAGACTATTTAGAAGCGATACCATTGGTTGCTGAAGCAGGTTATACTAACTTAATTTGTTTTGCTGGTAACAGAAATGGGATGGATGACGAAACAGGTTTACAAAACTGTGTAGAAGGTTTAAAACAAATTATGCCATTGGCTGAAAAGCATGGTGTAATTATTCAAATTGAATTATTTAATTCTAGAATAGATCATAAAGATTATATGGGAGATAAATCTGCATGGGGTATTGAACTATGCAAGCGTTTAGGTTCTCCTAATTTTAAAATCTTGTTTGATATTTATCATATGCAAATTGATGAAGGGGATATCATTCGTTCTATTCAAGACAATCATCAATACTTTGGACACTATCACACAGCGGGTGTGCCAGGTAGACATGAAATTGACGAGCGTCAAGAATTATATTATCCTGCAATCATGCGCGCTATTGCAGCAACTGGTTATAAAGGATATGTGGCGCAGGAATTTATTCCAAAAGATAAAGATGCAATGGCTTCTCTAAGAAAAGCGATTGAGATCTGTGACATTTAAATTTATTTTTTTAGTATAACAATTCAAATTTTAAGCAATGGCTGATCAACAGTATGACGCAATCGTAGTAGGCTCTGGAATTAGCGGTGGATGGGCTGCTAAAGAGTTAACAGAAAAAGGATTAAAAGTGTTGATGTTAGAGCGCGGTAGAAATATCGAGCACATCAAAGACTATGTAAACGCAAACAAAGAAGCTTGGGATCATCCACACAGAGGTGGAAGAACGCAAAAGATGATCGAAGAGTATCCTGTGTTAAAGCGTGATTATCCTTTGAACGAAACCAATTTAGATTATTGGGCAGTGGACAAGGATTCTCCTTATGTTGAAACTAAAAGATTCGACTGGTTTAGAGGATACCATGTAGGTGGTCGTTCTTTAATGTGGGGTAGACAATCTTACCGTTGGTCTGATTTAGATTTTGAAGCTAATGCTAAAGAAGGTGTTGGTGTTGATTGGCCTGTGCGTTATAAAGAAATTGCGCCTTGGTATGATTATGTAGAAAAGTTTGCAGGCATTTCTGGTAACAGAGATGGCTTGGATGTTTTACCGGATGGTCAATTCTTGCCTCCAATGGATTTAACATGTGTTGAGAAAGACGTTGCAGCTAGAATTAAAGAAGCTTTCAAAGGAGAGCGTCATTTAATTATTGGCCGTACTGCAAATATTACTGTACCTCATGAAGGCAGACCTGGTTGTCAATTTAGAAATAAATGTTGGTTGGGTTGTCCATTTGGTGGATACTTCAGTACACAGTCTTCTACTTTGCCTGCTGCAATGGCAACTGGTAATTTAACTTTAAGACCATTCAGTATTGTAAAAGAAGTATTGTACGATAAAGATAAAAAGCGTGCGACTGGTGTAATGGTTTTAGATGCTGAAACCAATAAAACAATTGAGTACAAAGCGAAAATTATTTTCTTAAACGCTTCTACTTTAAATAGTACTTGGATCTTGATGAACTCTGCAACAGATGTTTGGGAAGGTGGTTTAGGTAGTAGTTCTGATGCATTGGGTAAGAACCTAATGGATCACCATTTAGGTATTGGTGCAGGTGGTTATGTAGAAGGTTACGAAGACAAATACACTTTTGGTAGAAGAGCTAATGGCTTCTATATTCCTCGTTTCAGAAATGTTGGTAATGATAAGCGTGATTACTTACGCGGTTTTGGTTATCAAGGTTCTGGTAGCCGTCAAGGATGGAGACATGATGTTGCTGAATTTAGTATTGGTGGTGAATTCAAAGATGCAATGACTGAGCCAGGTATCTGGACAGTAGGTATGGGTGGATTTGGCGAGATGTTACCTGATCCAACTAATAAAGTAACATTAGATAAAAATGTGAAAGATAAGTGGGGATTAAACGTATTGAATAT
>CALCEA010000093.1 GCA_937900675.1 uncultured Chitinophagaceae bacterium | reverse complement strand
CCCATAGGAATATGTTTGTGTAAATGAATTTGGGTAGCAGGAATTTGAGGAAATTTATTTTTTAATAATTGATATGCTTTAATGCATAAATTATTTTCAGTATCGCCTGGAACTGGAATGCCAGAATGAGAAAATAAAACTGATTCATTGGTGTTTTCTGCAATACAAACTTCTACCATGTCTTGTAATTGAACAGGGTAGAATAGGGTTTCTAATTCATGGTAACCATCAGTTCTTTTTTCGATGATGGATAAACCTAAATTAATTTTACAATGTGGGAATTGAATCATGCGCTTTATTTCTTGGAAGCATTGCGCTTAGCTATTTCGTCACGGATATCAATGGCTTTGATATAATCTTCTTGTTCTAATACTTCATTCAATAAATCGTTTAACTCACTTAATGTTAAACTAGATAAATCGTTGTCTTTTTTGCTTGGGGTATTTTCAATTGGACTTGCTGGTTCTGCTGAGATATGTTCACTTGCAACACCTGCTTGGTCTAAGATATTTTCATAAACATATATTGGGCACCCAAATCTTACGGCTAAGGCTAAAGCATCACTTGTTCTACTATCTATTTCAATGGTATCATTGGCAGTAAAGCAAACTAGCTTAGAATAAAATATGCCTTCTTGTAAATCACAGATATATACTTCTTGTAAAGCAATATCAAAAGAAGTCATGAAATTTTTCATCAAATCATGTGTGAGTGGGCGAGAGGGATGCATGTTTTCAAGAGCTACTGCAATGGCCTGGGCTTCAAAGCCGCCAATGACAATGGGAAGTCTTCTGGATCCGCCCACTTCTCCCAAGATCACCGCGTAAGAATTAGACTGCGTGATACTATGAGACAATGCAACAATTTCAAGTTCTATTTTATGCATACAAATTAACGCTACTCAAAGTTACATGAATTTATTATGCGCTAGCCTTAGATTTTAATACTGCTGCAGTAAGTGCTGGAACTACTTCAAAAGCATCTCCCACAACACCATAATCTGCTGCTTTAAAGAAAGGCGCTTCAGGATCTTTATTGATGACCACTATTGTTTTACTTCTGTTGACACCAGCCAAATGCTGGATAGCACCAGATATACCAATGGCAATATATAAGTTAGGCGCAATTTGGTAACCCGTTTGGCCTACATGTTCGTGGTGTGGTCTCCAGTCTGAATCTGATACCGGACGGCTACAAGCAGTAGATGCACCCAATGCCTTTGCTAAATCTAATAAAACGCCCCAGTTTTCTGGTCCTTTTAAACCTCGTCCTCCACTCACCACTAAGCTAGCTTCTGTCAATGGAATCTCTCCTTGTACTTTATTTACTGAGGTGATTTTTATACTTGAAGTAGGAACGATTACAGATAATGTTTCAAGGGTTGCTGTACCTTCTGAACTTTGAACACCAAAACTATTTTGATTGATGGTAATTACTTTAATAGCAGTTTCAATTTTGATAGAAGCAAAAGCCTTACCAGAAAAAACAGTTTTAGTCACTACAAAACCATTTTCAGTGTTGGGTAATGCACTTGCACCAGTTACTATACCTGCATTTAATTTTACTGCAACAGCAGGAGCAATAGCTTTGCCATTGGTATTGTGTGCAAAAACAATGACATCTGCACCCGATAATTTAACTGCTTCTGAAGTTACTGTTGCATTTACTCTAGCGTCAAAATGATTTAAAATTTCGTTGGCAACCTGATGTACTTTGGTAACACCATATTTGCCTAATTGAGCTAGGTCATCTTTAACAGTTCCTAAAATAAGGGCTTCTGCATGAGTGCCCATTTGTTTAGCTAAAGCTGCACCATAAGAGATGGCTTCTAAAGATGCTTTTTTTACTTCTTGGTCTGCTTGATCTATATATATTAGTACCATGGTCTTGTAATTAATTTGGATTGATTAAATAACTTTTGCTTCTTCTTTCAATAATCTTACTAGTTCATCCATTTGAGTTGGGTCAATTAATTTAACGCCAGATTTTGCGGCAGGTAAATCAAATTGTTGAATGCTTGTAGTAGCATTTTGAACACTTGCTTCTACCACTTTTAATGGTTTGGTTCTTGCTGCCATAATACCACGCATATTAGGAATTCTTTGTTCTGCCATTCCTTTTTGACAACTCACAATCACCGGTAAATTTGTTTCAGCAGTTTCTTCACCACCATCTATTTCTCTAGTAACAATGGCTTTTGTGCCATCTATTTCTAATTTAGTGGCTGCTGCAATATAGTTTTGATCTAGTAATGCACATAACATAGATCCAATACTTGCACTATTATAATCAATGGTTTCTTTACCCGTTAAAATCAAATCATATGTACCTTCTTTGGCAATAGCAGCAATTTCTTGCGCAACTACCATGGAATCATTGCTGGTATTGTTAACTCTGATGGCTTCGTCACCCCCTAGTGCTAAAGCTTTACGAATAATAGGTTCTGCATCTGCTGCTCCTACAGTTACTAAGTGGATAGTAACATTCGCGTCTTTTTCTTTTAACTCAATGGCTCTTACCAAAGAGTACCATTCGTCATAAGGGTTGATAATCCATTGCACACCGTTTTCATCAAACTTTGTATTACCTTCGGTAAAAGCAATTTTGGCTGTAGTGTCTGGTGTTTTACTAATGCAAACGAGCACCTTCATAATAGTGGATTTTGTGTTTTATCAATATTAGTTGTTTATGCAACTAATGCAAATATAAGGTAGTTTTGTACTATCTAAAGTGCAAAAATAAGTTAAGATGACCCGAATAGAAAGAATTATTGAATTTTTAAATCAACAACCTAAGGATAACTTCTTAAGACATGCGCTGGCATTGGAATATATCAAAATCGGGGAGGCTCTAAAAGCCAGGGATTTGTTCATAGAAATTTTGACAGAATCTCCTGATTATATTGGATCATATTATCATCTGGCCAAATGTCTGGTGGATTTACAAGAAATAGAAGCCGCAATTAGTTGGTATGAAAAGGGGATGGCTGCTGCGAAATTGGCCAAGGATGATCATGCCTACAGAGAGCTCCAGGCAGCTTATGAAGATTTAGTATACTAGGTTAATCGATCGTTTAACTTTTTATCAATTAACTGAAAGAAGTCTTCTGGTTTATAGGTTCTCCAATTTTCAAATTCCATTAACTCTATATAACGATTTAATTTTTTCAATAAAAAATCGTGTTGCGATGCTTTGTGAAAATTAACCATTACCGCCCAGCCATCTTCGTCAGCTAATTCTTCATAGAGTTCTTCATAATAGTCTTTGTCTCCATTGTGAAAATTGAAAACACTTTCGGTAATAAAAATAAACTTGTAAATACCCTCGTCCATTAATTTTTCTAAAACCTCCCGCTTAAATGTCATGATATCATTTTCAATGGCATCATTCCATTCACCTATCATTTCTATAATGGCAAATTGCAAATCATAATCTGCATAAATTATTTTAACATACAATGTTTTGCTACCAATAGAATCCCACTGTGGATGGATATAATAATTGTATACGGTTTGAGAAAACTCAAATTCACTATAGGTCTGACCATAAAAAGGAGATCTGGCATCTTCTTCTGCGGTATACAAATGTCTCCAATGATAATAAGGTTCAATATCGTGCATACAACGCTACTAATGCTTGTTGTGATAAGCCAGTAAGCCCTCACTTGGGGTTTTCATAATTTTTCCTAACTCGAATTCATAGGTATGTGCCAATTGTTTTAACACATCTTTAAATCCATATGCAACACTACCCACAAAATGTATTGGGTACAACCAAGATTCGTTTAATTTATTCAAGTGTGTGAAGAAAAAATCATTTAGGCCATCTTCGATAATATTTTCAATCATGTAGTGGCCTCGGTTTTCTACTAAAAATTCTGTGAATTGTGCAATATATCTATTCGCCAAAGGTTCTTTGTATACTTTATTTAAAATAGTAGACTTATCTAAATTGTACTTTTGTTCAAAAGCATTCATTAAATCCTCGTCAAAAGTTTTGTATAAATAATATTGCAAGACTTTCTTTCCTAAATAGGTTCCACTTCCTTCATCCCCTAAAACATATCCTAAGCCTGGACTATTTTTGACAATTTTCTTTCCATTATAAAAACCTGCATTGGAGCCCGTTCCTAAAATACATGCAACTCCTTTTTGATCCATGCAAGCTGCTCTAGCAATGGCCATTAAATCGGTTTGAATATCTAAGGATGCTTTTGTAAATAATGTTTTCAATGCTTTTTTAAGTATCAATACATTGCTTGGGTTGGTTAAACCGGTACCGTAGAAATAAACATCTTTTATAGCTTTGTAATCCACTTTTTTATTAAATGCTTTCTGAATGATTTGAACAATCTCGTCGGTATTCAAAAAATAGGGGCTTATTCCAATAGTAGTAATGGTCTTTTTCTTGTTTTGTTGAACAATGGTCCATTGGCATTTGGTTGCGCCACTATCTGCTATAATAAAGTTGTTTTTCATGTTGTTGTATCTCAAAGTGAAATTAGCATATTTTAAGCTTTAATTCATGTAATTTTGCGTTAATAATATAGCATGAAAGAAAATTTATCATCTAATTGGCATAAGCCTATTTTATACGCTCTCATTTTAATAGTGGGTATGGTTTTAGGAAATTTTACAAAAGGTAATTTTTCCTTTGATACATTCAGTAAACCTGCAACAACGCCAATCGAAGAAATTATGGAAATTGCGCGTTCTAAATATGTAGATAGTTTACCTGCAGATAGTTTATCTGTTAGATTGATTGAGGAATACCTTGCACATTTAGATCCTCACTCTGTATATATTCCTCCAACCGATTTAGTAGAAGTGAATGAACAATTAGGAACAAATTATAGAGGTATTGGAATTGAGTTTCAACAAAATAATGATTCTGTTATTGTGACTTATGTTATTCCTGATGGACCTTCATACAAAGCAGGATTAGAAATTGGGGATGTTTTATTAAAAGCAGATGATACCCTTCAAATTTCAGGCAAGAAATGGGATGCAGATGAAATTAGAAAAAGAATCAAAGGTCCAGAAAGCTCTTCTGTTAAATTAGAAATCTTAAGAGCAGGTAAAAAAATTACTAAGAATGTAATTAGAGGCAATGTTCCTGTTGCTTCCATCGAAGCGGGATATTTAATGAATGATACTACTGGGTATATTAGAATAGATAAATTTTCAGATAGAACCTATGAAGGATTTATGCAAGCATTGGATCCAATGGTTCAAAAAGGGATTAAAGCTTTGGTGATAGATTTAAGAGGAAATGGAGGAGGTTTATTGTCTGAAGCAGTGGCCATTGCAGATGAGTTAATTAGTGGAAATAAATTAATAGTGTATACAGAGGGCTTGCATGCTCCTAGAGTTGATTATACCACAAAGAGAGAAGGCTTGTTTGAGCAAGGAAAGATTTTTGTGTTAATGGATGAGGGCTCTGCATCGGCTAGTGAAGTGTTGGCAGGTGCTTTGCAAGATTGGGATAGAGCAAAGATTATTGGAAGAACAAGTTTTGGTAAAGGTTTGGTGCAACAGCAGTTTAGATTATCCAACGGTGGAGCATTAAGATTGACCACTGCAAAATATTATTCACCATTAGGAAGAAATATACAAAGGTCTTATGCAAATGGTAAGTTAGCATATGAGCATGATTTTTATAATCGTTTGAATGCAGATGCGAAGGGAACGCCTGATTCTGCTCAAAAAGGCAAAGCATATAAAACCCCTAAGGGACATATTGTGTATGGGGGAGGTGGAATCTATCCAGATCAATGGATGCCTACTCATACCATTTACATGGATTCCAACTATATTAAAGTTTGGCAAGAAAATTTGGTGAATCAATTCTGTCTAAATTGGTATCTACAACATAAAAAGGATTTTGCTGCATTCAAGACAGAAGAAGATTTTTTAAAGACTTATGGCAATTTAGATTGGTATACATTGTTTAAAAACGATGCAAATCCAGCTCAAAAAAGGTTCATCAGTAAGCTTGAAAAAGACAAGCAATTTATTAAAGCAACCATTTTAGCCAATTTGGCTAGGTATAAATGGTATAAGCAAGGGTATTATAAAGTATTCAATAGTTTAGACCCTCTGATGCAAAATATGACTTTTGTCATGAATTAGTATGAGTTAACTTATAGGAGGGCATGGATTCAGTTTTGATATTTGCATTTGTATGAGTGCAACCAACTGTTACCATTGTGGGACATCCTGTGAATCTACTATTCAAATAGAAGATAAGTCATTTTGTTGTGATGGATGTAAGTTGGTTTTTCAATTATTAGATCAAAATGGAATGTGTCAGTATTACGATTTGACACAGATGCCTGGCCTTACTGCAAAGGGAAATTTCAAGTCAGAAAAATTTAATTATTTAGATAGCCCAGCTATTCAGGATCAATTATTACAAAAAATTAGCAATGATCAAGCTTTGGTGGTATTGTATCTTCCTCAAATACATTGTGTAAGCTGTGTTTGGTTATTGGAACATTTAAATAAAATCAATCCAGGTATTATTCATTCTCAAACACAGTTTGATAAAAAGGAAATTAAAATTGTTTTCAATCCTTCTTTGATCAGTTTTAAAGAGTTGGTTCAACTATTGGCATTTGTGGGCTATGAGCCTATGATACATTTAGGAGGGAATGATATTATTAATAAGAAAAAAGTAAATCGAAAACAATTATTTAAAATTGGTATTGCTGGATTTTGTTTTAGTAATATAATGATGTTAAGCTTTCCTGAATATTTATCAGTGGAAGCTGCAGAGTTGGGTGTACTGAGACCTTTTTTTATATACCTCAATTTATTTTTATCCTTACCTGTATTATTCTATAGTGCAAGGGATTTCTTTATATCTGCCTATACAGGATTAAGGCAAAGATGGTTGAATATTGATGCGCCAATTGCTTTGGCAATACTGGTCACTTTTGGTAGAAGCGTTTATGAAATTATCACTCAAACAGGTGCAGGCTATTTAGACAGCATGTCTGGTATTGTTTTTTTTATGTTAATTGGAAGATGGTTTCAGGATAAATCATATGATTCTTTTTCATTTGATCGAGATTATACTTCTTTTTTTCCTTTAGCAGTCACACAATTAATTGAAGGGAAAGAAATGAATCAGCCCCTGGCTTCCATCCAAAAAGATGCAGAATTGTTGATTAGGACAGATGAAATGATTCCTGCTGATGCTATTTTACTAACCGAGGGTGCATTAGTAGATTATAGTTTTGTGACAGGGGAGCATGCACCAGTCGAAATACCGCTGGGTCAAACAATTTATGCTGGTGGAATTCAAAAAGGAAGAGCTATTCAGGTGCGTGTAGTGAAACCTGTTGGTCAAAGTTATATTACCGAGTTGTGGAATAGTCCTGCATTGCAAAATGAAAAAAACAATACACAATCATTTGTGCATCCATGGAGTCAATATTTTACCATGGTGCTATTACTAATAGCATTTAGTAGTGGATTGTATTGGTGGTGGGTTGACGCTTCTAAAATATTGCCAGCCATTACTTCTGTATTAATTGTAGCATGTCCATGTTCATTGTTATTAACGGTCACTTTTACCTATGGGAATGTGCTAAGATGGTTGGGTAAATCTAAATTATATTGCAAAAATACTTCGGTGCTTGAGTCTATAGAAAAAGTGGATACGATTGTATTTGATAAAACAGGCACCCTAACCAATCATCAGGATACACATTTAGAATTTATTGGGGATGCTTTAAATTTAGATGATCAAATTGCTCTTAAGTCTATTACAAGAGAATCCTTACACCCATTGAGTCAACTGATCGCACAATATTTTTCAACGATCCATCCAATTGTTTCAGTTGAATCTATTCAAAATCATTTGGGAAAAGGGACTAGGGCCGTAGTGGGTGGAAAAGAATACCTAATTGGATCTATTCATTTTTTGAAATTACAAGGCGTTTCTATCACTAGTGATATTAAAGGTTCTGCAGTAGCCTTATCTATTGCTGGCGAGTTTAAAGGGGTTTTCAAAATCAATCATATTTACCGAAAAGGATTGGGTCAATTATTTCAACAATTAAAAGACAAACAATATAGTTTGTATTTGTTAAGTGGTGACAGATCTACAGAGCAAATGTATTTAGCTTCCATCTTGGGGAATGATGTTCCAATGTATTTTGAGCAACAACCAGAAGATAAATTGGCATTTATTGAAAAATTACAATCAGAAGGGAAGCATGTAATGATGGTAGGAGATGGGTTGAATGATGCTGGAGCGCTAAAAAAAGCCAATGTAGGTATTGCAGTGACAGATCAAAGCCATTTATTTACTCCAGCAAGTGATGCCATTATTGAAGGGGCTAAAGTGACTACTTTGGCACAGTTGATAGACTATACAAAAAAAGGCAAATTGGTTATTGTACTTATTTTCATACTCTCTATTTTATATAATATCATTGGTATGTATTTTGCTACAAGAGCGGCTTTGTCGCCAATGATCGCGGCAATTTTAATGCCAATTAGTTCTATTAGTATTGTATCACTTTCTGCTTTGCTGACTTTTCTTTTTGCAAAGAGGATGAATTCTCAAAACTGATATAAATCATATCCATCTTGACGGAGGTCATAAATGGCCTTCCTTGCTCGATTTAATTTTGACAGATAAAGTAAAATCATGTCTGTTATTGTATTACTAATTGGGGTGAGTGTATTGGTTGCTGGATCTTTTTTAGCAGCTTTTTTGTGGTCTGTAAAAAACGGCCAAATGGACGATGATTATACTCCTTCTATCAGGATGCTTTTTGATGACGAAATCAATACAACAAAAAAATAAACATTCAATCACTATTAAATATTTCTTATGCAAGTTGAAAGCTTTCAGTATGATAATAAAACGGTAAGAAACTTTGCCATTGCCACTCTTATTTGGGGTGTTGTGGGAATGACCGTTGGATTATGGGTGGCCTTACAATTGGTTTTCCCTACTGTACTTAATCTACAACCTTATTTTAATTTTGGTCGTATCCGACCATTGCATACCAATGCAGTCATTTTTGCATTTGTTGGTAATGGAATTTTTATGGGCGTTTACTATTCATTACAGCGATTATTAAAAGCGCGAATGTTTAGTGATACCCTCAGTAAAATACATTTTTGGGGTTGGCAATTAATTATAGTAGCTGCGGCAATTACATTGCCATTGGGTATTTCAACAGCTAAAGAGTATGCCGAATTAGAATGGCCCATTGATATTGCTATCACTTTAATTTGGGTGGTTTTTGGATTCAATATGTTTGCTACTATTATCAAGAGAAGAGAAAGACATTTATATGTGGCTGTTTGGTTTTATATAGCAACATTCGTAACTGTTGCAGTATTGCATTTAGTGAACTCTTTTGAATTGCCTATTTCATTATTTAAGAGTTATAGCTGGTATGCAGGTGTGCAAGATGCTTTGGTGCAATGGTGGTATGGACATAACGCGGTTGCCTTTTTCTTAACAACTCCTTATTTAGGATTAATGTACTATTTCATGCCAAAAGCAGCTAATAGACCTGTCTTCTCATATAAATTATCCATCATACATTTTTGGGCTTTAATTTTCTTGTATATCTGGGCTGGTCCCCATCATTTATTGTATACAGCATTGCCTAATTGGGCACAAAGTTTGGGAGTGGTATTTAGTTTTATGTTAATCTTCCCAAGTTGGGGTGGAATGATCAATGGATTATTGACTTTAAGAGGTGCATGGGATAAGGTGAGAGAAGATGTGATTTTGAAGTTTATGGTGGTTGCTGTAACAGCATACGGAATGTCAACTTTCGAAGGTCCTATGTTGTCTTTAAAAAGCATCAATGCGGTTGCCCATTTTACAGATTGGATTATTGCCCATGTACATGTGGGTGGTTTGGGCTGGAACGGTATGTTGACTTTTGGTATTTTATATTGGTTGATTCCTAAAATGTACAAAACAGAATTGTATTCAAAGAAATGGGCTAATGCACATTTCTGGTTAGCAACCTTGGGAATTTTATTTTATGCCATTCCTATGTATTGGGCAGGTTTCCAACAAGCAGAAATGTGGAAAGACTTTACTGGTAGTGGTCAATTAAAGTATCAGTTTTTAGAAACAGTTACCTACATGAGACCATTCTACGCAATGCGTTCTATTGGAGGTGTATTGTATTTGGCTGGAGCCATTTTAGCAATGGTGAATATTTTTAAAACCATCGTCAAAGGTACATTGGTAGCCAATGAAGATGCTCAAGCT
>CALCEA010000092.1 GCA_937900675.1 uncultured Chitinophagaceae bacterium | reverse complement strand
GATACTGCTTTTATTGTAGAAGCTTTGCATCATCAATATCCCAATGTGCATTTATTAAGACTCTCGGATTATTTTAAACCTAATGAATTAACTGCCTTTAAAAAGAAAGCGATTGAAAAAGCTGTTTCTCATGCTAAAGGGAATTGGATTATTACTACTGACGCAGATTGCAAAGTGCCAACCAAGTGGTTGTCTTTGTATCATGCTTATATTATTAAAGAACAACCTGTTTTTGTTGCTGCCCCTGTGATGTTTATTAAAACTGCTGGTGTATTGAATCAATTTCAGATTTTAGATTTCTTAGCATTACAAGGTATTACAGCCGCTTCTGTGGGTGCAGGTAAACATAGCATGAGCAATGGAGCCAACCTAGCTTTTGAGAAAGCTGCATTCATTGCAGTGGGTGGTTATCAAGGTGTGGATCATATTGCGAGTGGTGACGATATGTTCTTAATGCATAAGATGAAAAAAACTTTGGCTAAACCTATTGGTTATTTATTTCATCCAGATGCGATTGTGTTAACAGATGCGATGCCTACATGGAAGCAATTTATTATGCAAAGAATTAGATGGTCTAGTAAAGCAAGATACTATGATGATCGTTCTATTTTTTGGGTACTATTGTTGGTATATTTATTTAACCTGAGTTTTTTATTGATGTTCTTATTGGGTGATTTTAAGAGCCTAATTATAGCATTGGCATTTAAAACATTTTTTGAGTTGTTTTTCTTGGATCCTGTAGCTCAATTCTTCCACAAGAAAGAAGAGCTGCGCTATTTCCCGCTGTATCAGCCCATTCATATCCTTTACAACATAGTTGCAGGGCTTTTTGGCCAAATAAAAATGTATACTTGGAAGGGTAGAAAGGTGAAATAACCCCCTAATTTTTGTAATTTTGCCTTCTAATACAGAACTATGTCCACTGAATCTATACAAGCTACAGTTGCCTCTTTAACTGCCAAAGATTTTGCTACCGATCAGGAAGTGCGTTGGTGCCCTGGTTGTGGTGATTACTCTATTTTGGCGCAGGTTCAAAAAGTAATGCCAACCATTGGCGTTCCTAAAGAGGATATTGTAATTATTAGTGGTATTGGATGTAGTAGTCGTTTCCCTTATTATATGAACACTTATGGTATGCACTCTATCCACGGTAGAGCAACTACTATTGCAAGTGGATTAAAAGCATCTCGTCCTGAATTAAGTGTTTGGATTGTGGCGGGTGATGGTGATGCTTTGAGTATTGGTGGTAATCATACCATCCATATGATCAGAAGAAATTTTAATGTAAACTTCTTAGTCTTCAATAATCAGATTTACGGTTTAACAAAGGGTCAATATTCTCCTACTTCTGAAGTGAATAAAGTAACCAAGAGTACTCCAATGGGAAGTATTGATCATCCATTTAATCCTGCTGCTTTAGCAATGGGTGCTGATGCAAGTTTTGTTGCAAGAAGTATGGATCGTGATCCAAAACATTTACAAGCTATTTTAACAAGAGCTGAAAAACATAAGGGTACTTCATTTGTAGAGATCTATCAAAACTGTAACATCTTTAATGATGGAGCTTTTGAAATTTTTACAGAAAAAGCCACCAAGCCTTTGCATGCTTTATTTGTGGAGCAAGGCAAACCATTGGTATTTGGTGCGAACAATGAATTTGGTGTGCGTATTGATGGCATGCGTCCTCAAGTGGTTACACTAGGAGATAAGTACAGTGCAGATGATATGTGGATCCACGACGAAAATGATTTTTACAAAGCGCAAATCCTAACGCGCTTATTTGATAATCCTAATGAAGAAGGTGCAGTATTCCCTCGTCCATTTGGTGTGTTCTATGCTGCTGACCGTCCTTGTTATGAAGACATGATGGCTTTACAAATTGAAGAAGCTATTGCAAGCAAGGGTCCTGGCGATTTAGATAAACTAATTCGTGGCAAGGAAATTTGGGAGATTAAATAATCATAAAGTTGATAATTTATAAACTTTAAAGAGTTTTATAAATCAATATAATTCCTTTTAAGGGCTGTCATTACCATGGCGGTCCTTTGTTTTACTTGGAGTTTCTTAAACACTCTATCTCTGTATCCATAAATGGTATTCACGCTTTTTTGAAGGGTTGCTGCAATTTCTTCATAGCTTAAGTCTTTTGTACATTCTTGTACAAACCTGATTTCATTATGCGTGAGTGGTTTGTTATTGTATTGCAATTCTTTTACTTGTATTTCCCTGGTTATATTATTGGTGATCAGTTTGGTTTTATCAGCAGATAAATGAAATTTGGTTCTGGTTCTGACCATTTGTTTTAGATCTATCATAGGTTCGTCTGTAAAGAACATGCCATTTAATCCATTACGCATTAGATAGCAAATGGCTTTCATGAATTTAGCATCCGATTTTAACAGTATATAGGTATGATTACTTTTGGATTTCATCGCTTTAATTACCTGTATAATTTCTTTGTAATTGTAACTATCCGATATAATACAAAGGTCTGGATGCCTTGATTCCATTAGTATGTATTGACAAAAGGATTCAATACTTCCGCTAGTAAACAAGACCTTACATTCTTCTTGTTTTTCTATTTCCAATAAGAATGCACTACGCGTTAATACTTTTTCTTCTAGATAAATGATACTAAACATGGGGGTGTTTTTTCTTTTAAATTAATACAAGTGCTTTGTAATAAAAAGAGGTACTTTTATACCAAAGTATTTATGCTCATTAGTATTCATCCAGACAATCCGCAGCCTAGACAGCTTTCCATGGTGAAAGACTGTTTGGAAAATGGTGGCATCATCGCGTATCCCACTGATACCATCTATGGATTGGGTTGTGATATTTTTCATCCGGAAGCTATTGAGAAAATTTGCGCCATTAAAAAAGTGGCTCCTGAAAAAGCGCAATTAAGTTTCATCTGCGCTGATCTAAGCAATTTGAGTAATTATGCGAAGTCAATTGACAACAGTTTGTATCGCATTATGAAAAAGTTATTGCCTGGCCCATATACTTTTATTTTACCTGCTAGTAAAGAAGTACCTAAGATTCTACAAAACAAAAAGAAAACCATTGGTCTTCGTATTCCAGATAATAAAATTGCTTTAGGCATTATTGAAACCCTGGGTCATCCCATTTTATCTGCAAGTTTTCCAGGAGAACAGGTAGAAGATTACACAGATCCTGAACTCATTCAAGAACATTGGGGCCATTTAGTGGATATGGTGATTGATGGAGGGATAGGAGGCATGATTCCAAGCACCGTGATTGATTGCACTTCTGATGAACTATCAGTGATTCGCCAAGGAGCAGGTGTTTGGGAGTATTAATACTTGGCGTTTAAAGATCCATACTTAATTGAGGGGGAAGAATTTTAAAGCTTTTGCGATGATGTTCGCAGAGGCCGTGGAGGGCGATGGCTGCGCGGTGCGCAGCGGTGCCGTATCCCTTATTTTTATCCCAGCCATAATGAGGGTATTGTTCATGCAACTGCATCATGTATTTATCACGAGCCGTTTTGGCTAGGATACTGGCAGCGGCAATATGGGCATATTGCCCATCGCCCTTCACGATGGTTTGATGTGGTATTTTTTTATAAGCATAAAATCGGTTCCCATCCACTGCAATAAATCCTGGTTTCTTTTTTAATTGATCCAATGCCAAGTGCATGCTTTTAATGCTGGCTTTTAAAATATTGATTTGATCAATTTCTTCCGGACTCTGTGATCCAATGGCCCAAGCTATGGCAGCTTCTTTAATAATAGGTGCTAACTCATCTCTTTGTGCCTCGCTTAGTTTTTTGCTATCATTGATTAAGGGATGATAAAAATCCTTGGGTAAAATAACGGCTGCTGCAAAGACTGGTCCTGCATAACAACCTCTTCCAGCTTCGTCGCAGCCGGCTTCAATGAATTTATCTTGATAAGCGTTTAATAACACCCTGTAAATTTCTTGTTTCTTTGGCACAAACCAAAATCAATCTGATTACTTAGTACCTTTGTGGTATCAATATTTAGAC
>CALCEA010000091.1 GCA_937900675.1 uncultured Chitinophagaceae bacterium | reverse complement strand
CTATATTTCTCCAAGACATTCCTTTTAATGTACTGTCTTTTACTTGTGCCAATACGGATTGACAAGCGATACTTACTAAAAGGACTAAAGCAAAACGAGATAATTGTTTCATAAGAAAGTTTATGTATACTGTAAATTACATTAATTTCAATGATTAAAAATATCCTTTGAAGAAATTTATACTTAGTACCATCCTTTATAGCTTTTGTCTAATTGCTTTTGGACAAAATCAAGAAGATATTGCCATTCAATTGGTGAATGCAAATCCTCAAAGCAAGCAGTTTGATCAACTAGTGGTGGTGTTTAATCACAATTCGAGCGATGCAAATGCGACCTTGGTGGGTTTGGAAAAAAAGAAAGGGAAATGGTTGGTGCAATTCGAAGCCATTAAAGCAAGTATTGGTAGAAACGGTGTTGCACAAAAAGATGCGAAGTTAGAGGGAGATGGAAAATCACCCAATGGGCTTTTTGAATTAGGCAGGGTATTTGGATACGATGAACTTGGACCTACTTCCCTTGATTATACGCAGAGCACATCTGAAGATAAATGGATTGATGATGCAGAAGCGTCAGACTATAATACTTATGTAAGAGGTAATACAGCAGCAAAAAGTTTCGAGCACTTAAAATTAAATTCAATCGATTATAAGTATTGCATGGTGATTGAATACAATACTAAGCCAGTGATAAAGGGGAAAGGCAGTGCCATCTTCTTTCATCTAGCAGATGAAAAGTACACGCCCACTTCTGGATGTGTTGCCATTGCAGAAAATGATATGCTCAATTATTTACAATGGTTAATGCCTGGTAAGAAAAGAGGTATTTTACTTACTAGTCTTAACAATTTGTAATTTACCGTTATACAACACTTTAGCAGTTGGATTAATTGATTTGATGACTAGATTAGTTACCTGGCCTGCATTCCAAGCCATATTAATTTCATAATTACCTCTAGCTTTTAAACCCTTCACTTCACCACTTGACCAAGCTTTAGGTAAAGCAGGTAGTAGTTCAATCACATCCCCATTAGATTGCACTAACATTTCTGCAACAGCTGCAGCACCACCGAAATTTCCATCAATTTGAAATGGTGGATGTGCATCTAATAAATTTGGATAAGTTCCTCCTGCGTTTTTATAATTTTCTTTGGTTTCGTCTGGTGGAACAAATTTCAATAACTCTCTATACATTTTATAAGCATGGTCACCATCTTTTAATCTTGCCCATAAATTTATTCTCCATCCTTTGGACCATCCGGTTGTTTCGTCTCCTTTAACCTCTAAGGTTTTCTTTGCAGCAGCAGCCAATGCTGGTGTTTTATCCACTGTAATATGATTACCTGGATACAATCCATATAAATGACTTTGGTGTCTATGTTTAGGATCGGCATCTTCCCAATCATAATACCATTCTTGTAAGTTTCCTTTTTTACCAACCTGATACGGTATTAAATTATTTAAAGCAGCATTGATCTTGTTAGTGAATTCTAAATCATTTTTTAATACTTGCTGTGCAGCGATAATATCTAAAAACAACTCTCTAATCATCGCCATATCTGCCGTGCCACCATAAAAAGTAGAACCTACATAACCACTAGGTGTTTTAAAATTATTTTCTGGTGAAGTAGAAGGAGAAGTCATTAATCTACCTGCACTATCTGGTACTAAAAAAGCCAAGCAAAATTCTGCAGCACCTTTCATTAATGGATAAGCTTTTTGTTCTAAGAAAGTTTTATCCTGAGTATATACATAATGTTCCCATAAATGAGTAGAAGACCAAGCGCCACCCATTGGCCAGTTAGCCCATACTGGATCACCGTTTCCAAAATTTCCAACAGGATTAGACATAGCCCATATATCAGAATTATGATGTGCTACCCAACCTGGCAAATTATAAAATGTTTTTGCAGTTGTTTTTCCAGTGGAAGCAAGGTTACCAATAAATTGTAAAAATGGTTGATGCATTTCGGATAAATTGGTATTCTCTGCTAACCAATAATTTTCTTCTGCATTAATATTCATGGTATAATTACTAGACCATGGTGGTTGTAAATAAGGATTCCACAGTCCTTGCAAATTCGCTGGCACAGCGGTTGTGCGAGAACTTGATATCAACAAATATCTTCCGTATTGAAAATATAAGGTTTCCAAATAGGGATCTACTGCACCTTCTGCATAACGCTTTAGTCTTTGATCTGTTGGAACATCCGTAAGTTCTTTATTATTTATTTTGAACTCAACTCGCTTAAAATATTTTTGATAATCTTTAATATGTCTTTTTTTAATTTCATTCCAACCCAATTGTTGCGCTTGTGCTAATTGATTAGAGGCGAGCGCATTATTGTTGACGCCATTGGTTGCTGGGTTTTTATCAAATCCATTAAAGCTTGTAGCCATAGAAACGTACACAGTAGCTTCAGTAGCATCAACTAAACTAATGGTGCTATCTGTTTGGGCAATTTTTCCAGTACTACTTTGAATTTTAATTTGAGTAGAAAACTTAGTTCCTTTTTTAGCATCAAAAACAACATTATTTTTTGATTTGCCTACATAATTAGGATCCGCTTTAATAGGTGCTGATCCATTCACTAAAAATGTATTGGCATTAATAGCTTTGGTATGTGCTAATAAAGATTCAAAACGAATTGTAAAGCCTAATGCGCCAGCTTTTTTGCTAGTTAGATGAATGACAAAAATCTTATCTGGATTAGAAACCAGGTATTCTCTTTCTATTGCATTATTATTAGAAGTAGTCTTCACTTTTGCAACGGCATTGTCAATATCCAATTCTCTATAATAATCTGTTATAAATGGATCATCCACCATATCTAAATACAAAGTGCCTAATGGTGCATAAGATTCAGAATACTTTCCTTGTAATTTTTTATATAACTGCTCTGCTTTCTTATAATTTTTATCATTTAATGCCTTACGAATATCGGGCAGATTTTTATAGGCAGTAGAATTCATGTTGGCATTAACAGGCTCTCCGGACCAAAGTGTTAAATCATTTAAGTATATCTTATCTGTTCCAATGCCACCAAATACCGTAGCACCCTGCATTCCATTACCTAATACCAATGACTCTTCAAAATAAGTGGCAGGATTATCATACCATAATTTTAAAGGGGACTGAATGCTCGCCATCACCGCAGGTTTTGCTGCTGTTTTCTTAACCACTTTTTTTTGAGCTGTCGCATTTATAGACAACAGAAAAATAGTAAAAATGAATAAAGTGTTTTTCATTTTAAAAATTTAATATTCTTTTACAAGTAATTCAATGGGGATATTCATTCGCTCATTTAAACTTCTTATCATATCTAAAGTAAGCTTTCTTTTTCTATTTAATATTTCACTAGCCCTGCTTTTTAATCCAATAGCATTGGCTAAGTCAGTTTGATTGTATCCCATTTGTTCCATTCGAAATTTGATAGCTTCTATAGGATCAGGTAAATTAAGTGGAAAATGTTTGTCTTCATATTGTTCTATTAATAATGACAATAATTCTAATTCATCTGCTTCAGCACTTCCTTTTTTAGCATCAAAAATTTTATCTAATCTTTCTAAGGCTTTTTGATACTCTTTATTGGTTTTTATTATTTTATATTTCATATAATTTAAATTTTACTTACATCGATTTTATCATATTGAGCATGAGTGCCAATAAATTTTATCCAAACAATAAATAATGAATAATTAATTTTTACTACTAACCTATAATGATTGCCTTTAAGATTAAATACCACTCTGTTATTATTGATGATACTTGCAGAGGGATATTTTAATTTAATATCAGAGGGTGATTTCCATTTTGCTGATTTAGCTTCTTTATACCATGTTAAAAGAGCTTGTTCACAGTCCGGGTGTTGGGCAATATAATTTCGTATGGTTCTTTTTGCGATCACTCTCATTGAAATATATTTGAAAATTAACTTAAATTTCCCAATTTGGGAACTTTTTATTTTATCTCAACTATATTAAATGTTTTAGTCAGTATCAAATAGCGTATAAATACCTTGTTTTACTTAGAATATTGATTAATTTCAGACTGTAAAAGAAATGATATGAAAAAAAGCCTCTTATTGATTATAGCTGTATTTCAGTTAATCAGTGTAATAGCTCAAACACAACCCATTAGTGCAAAACAAATTGATTCATTAACGGAATTGGTTTTAAAAACATTTAATGTACCTGGTATAGCAGTGGGTGTAGTAAAAGATGGTAAACTAATTCATGCCAAAGGTTATGGTGTTGCTAATTTAAGCACTGGAAAAAAAGTAGATGAGAATACCTTATTTGGTGTGGCGTCCAACAGCAAAGCCATGACTGCAGCTGTTTTAGGACAATTGGTAGATGAAGGAAAAATTAAATGGGATGATCGTGTAACAGATTATATTCCTGAATTTAAAATGTATGATCCTTATGTAACTGACGCATTCACCATTAGAGATTTATTGACGCACAGAAGTGGATTAGGATTAGGTGCAGGAGATTTAATGATGTTTCCTGACGGAAGTAATTTTACTAAAAAAGACATCATTCATAATTTAAGATACTTAAAACCAGTATCTGCTTTTAGAACTAAATACGATTATGATAATAATTTATATATCGTAGCAGGTGAAGTTGCAGAGAGGGCTTCAGGAATCAAATGGGAAGATTTAGTAGAGCAAAGAATCATGAAGCCATTGGGTATGCAAAAAACAGCAGCGTCATTGTACAGACTAAAAGACAATAGCAATGCAGTTCGTCCTCATGCACCAGTCAATGGTAAATTACAAGTACTAGATATTGATTGGAGTGAAAGTGCGAATGCCGCTGGAGGTATTTGGAGTAATGTAACCGATTGGAGTAAGTGGGTAATTGCTCAAATGAATCATGGAAAATATGGAGAAGGTTTACAAAATAAAATATTTAGCGCTGAGGTGCACGAAGAAACTTGGACGCCTCAAACGGTTATCAAAGCTGGAACTGCAGCGCCTTACAATACTCACTTTGCTGCTTATGGTTTAGGTTGGTTCTTGAGTGATGTAAAAGGTTACAAACAAGTAACACATACAGGAGGATTGGCAGGTATGGTTACACAAGTAGTGATGTTCCCTGAATTACAATTAGGTATTATTGTTTTCACTAATCAACAAATGGGCGCAGCTTTTAATGCCATTAGCAGAACCATTCAAGATAGTTATTTAGGAGTGAGTGGATATGATTGGGTAAAGATCATGAAAGATCGAGTAGACAAAGGTGAAGCAGAAGCAAAGAAAATTGGGGAGGATGTAGAGAAAGATATGCAAACACAATTATCTAAAGCTGGAGGTAAATTTAATTTTCAACCCTATCTAGGAATATTTAGAGATGTTTGGTTTGGAGATATAGAAATCAGTATGAAGAATGGAAAGGCTTGGCTGGATTGCAAAAGATCTCCAAAATTAAGTGGAGAGGTATTACCTTATAAAGGCAATTCATTAATTGTTAGATGGGCAGATAGAACATTGGATGCTGATGCTTACTTAATGTTCACCACCGATATGGACGGCAAGCCTTCTGGTTTAACCATGAAAGCAATATCACCATTAACCGATTTTAGTTTTGATTTTCATGATTTAGATTTAAAGAGAGTTAAATAGATTACTTTTAAAATAAAAAAACAAGAACATGCAAGAACAGAATGTAAAAAACCATCCACAAATGGTGCCAGGTTTTCACTATATAACATTTGGGGCTATTTTCGCTTTACTAGGTGGATCTATCAATTATTTATTAAGAGCCACTCCAGAAAATAAATACTTGGCATCCTTATTAGTATTAACAGCTATCACTTTTGTATTAATTGCTTGGTATGCAAGATCTTTTCCTTTAAAAGCTCAAGACCGCGCTATTAGAGCAGAAGAAAGCCTTAGATATTATATAATGACAGGCAAAGTAATGCCTAAAGAATTAAGAATTGGACAAATCATTGCTTTGCGATTTGCTAGTGATGAAGAATATTTAGCATTATTAGATAGAGCCATCAAAGAAAATTTAGGAAGCAAAGAAATAAAAGCTGCGATTCAACATTGGAAAGGAGATTATCACAGAGTTTAATCGAATTCTATAATAAACCAAAGCCCTGCAAGTAATTGTGGGGCTTTTACATTTTTATAATCGCCTTAACTGAAACTTTATCTAAATTTTGTAAACGCAGATAATAAACACCACTAGGTAAATTATCCATATATAAATTATAGCTATTCATACCTGCAAAACTATAATTAGCTTCCACTAAAATTTTAATGAGTGTGCCAGATCCATCTAAAAGTTGGAGAATAGTATGACCTCCATTGGTTTTAAATTCAATTTTGGTTTGGATAGTAAATGGATTGGGGTAGTTGTATATTAAGGACTCTTTTGCAAAAACCGTATTTGGATTTTTAATGCCACACACACTTGCATTAATAATAGGTATGGTTGGAAACTGTTTATTCAATATTTGTAACTCATCGGTTTCATTCACACAGAACCAGTTTTGTAAAATGGAAGAATAAATAGTTCTAAAGTCATATTGATAAGGAATATTATCATTCACACTAGCGCTAGTAGGTAAATCAGGGTTATTTCCAAAAACACCTCCTCTTACATTTTTTCCAAAAAGAAATAAGGGCGCTGCTGAACCATGATCTGTACCACCACTAGCATTGGATTTAATTCTTCTACCAAATTCTGAATAGGTCATACCTATAACCCTATCTTCTACTTGCAATCCAGTTAAATCATTTTGAAATGCTGCAACAGAATCAGATAAAGCTTTTAATAAATTGGCATGTGTTCCTGTTGTGGTATCTGAGGCAACTACCTGACCGGCATGTGTGTCAAAGCCACCATAATTAACCATATAAACTTTTGTTTTTAGTCCGCCTTTGATCAATCTGGCAACGATTTTCAATTGATTAGCCAAGCTATTATTGGGGTAAGTAGCTTGTTGAGTAACATTATCAGAAGCTTGTTTTATTCTTGTAGCATATTGATTGGTTTGTTTAGCGATTCTTCTTAAAAAACCAAGTTCATAACCGGCATTGGTATTAGGCAAAACCTGATCCGTACCCTCAATTAAATTATAAAAAGCACTCGGGTCAGATATGCTTAGAGCCATATTAACGGATGGACCTTGACAAGTTAAAGTGGCTAAGGATCCAATTTGAATGGCTAATGGATCTGTATTATTTGCATTCGGATATCCCTCTGGATAATTTGGATTGATGGAGTCTAAATATCTTCCCACCCAGCCAGTATTCAAATATTGATTACTGTCAGATCCAGACATCCATATATCTGTAGCTCTAAAATGAGAAAAACTTGGTTGAGGATATCCTACTGCCTGAACAATATTTAGTTTACCATCTGAAAATAAATTCTGCATTGCAGTCATAGAAGGATGTAAACCAGTAGCATCGTTTCCTATTATTTTTAAAACCTTATTTTCCGGAATGGCAATATTTGTTCTTGCATTGTAATATTTACTATAATCTCCAATTGGAATAACAGTATTTAATCCATCATTGCCTCCGCTTAATTGTATAATCACCAAAACATTATCATTATTACTCGTAGCTAAAGCTTCCTCATTAAATAAGGGATGTTTTGTTAAAACATGAATTGAATTACCACCAATAATTGTTGGAGTAATGAAAGCTAGACTATTTTTTAAAAATTTTCTTCTCTCCATTTTATTGTAATTGGTAATCTGGCAAATTCATTAAATACTTAAATAATGTTTTCAATCTAGTATTAACAATATTTAAATTAATGGTAGTCGGTGTACTTATAGATAAATTCCAAGCATCTGTCCAATAATAATCAGAACTCTGACCACTCAATAAAATTTGGGTCTTTAAATTTGATTTTATACTTGGAGATAATTCGGTTGATAAAAGAAAAAATGCAGCGTCATCAATTACCGAATTTGGATTAGAAGGGTTAGTAGAAATAGATTTTAAAAAATTAACTGGATTGATGATAATTTTTTTGCCATTTTTAGTATAACCCGTTTCGATCATTAAATCTGTGAACTTATTTCTCTTAGGAAATGTATCAGCATTAATCCATAGTTCATTATACTCTGGGGCTTGATAATATGCCGGCCATCCAGCAACATTGGGTGGATCTACCGGGTTTTGGCCCATTGAAGTAGCCTGAGACACCATTTGATTATATAAAAAATATGCATCTGCATAATCGGTCACTGCATTAGGAAAATTAATTTCAAATGATCGTAAAAAACCAACAATAAACTCTAAGGGGCTCTTTATTTGACACCCAATATACTGGCTATCATAAAAATGTTCACTTTCCAATAATTGTTTTAATATTGGTTTGATTTCAAAACCATTTTTAATTAAAGTATCAGCAAGTGGTGCAATAATATTATTTTCAACAAAATCATCAATGTAGTAGTAAACAAAATATTTATAAATTTTTCTGCAAATAAATTTTGCTGTTTCAGTTTTTGAAAATAATAAATCTAATAATTCATCAAGCTCTTGTGCACCATTAGCCCCTGTTTTACCGATGATTATTTTATTATTATAAAAACTAGAGAATACTTTATTGGTAGTATCATGCCTTGTTGAATCAAAGTAGGCAACATTATTTGAATCGTATCTCCATCCCGTCAAGACCCTAGCTGCTGCTTTAACATCTTCTTCAGAATATTTTGCACCACCATCTTTTCCAATGGTGAATAATTCTTGCAACTCTCTTCCATAATTTTCATCAGGTGCTGTTTTGGTATTCAGGTAACCATTTAAATACCTTAACATACCTGGGTCTATAGTTACATTTTTTACGATTTGTTTAAAATTGCCAATTGGATTAGACCTAAAAATTTGATGGTGTTGGTATAACATGGTCCCATAAACAATCGTATCTGCTTCAGTTCCGAAATGATTACTCCAAAAGAAAGTCATCTTTTCACGAATATTCGTTTCTTGATTCACTATTACACTTAATAACCATTTTTTATAGTTGGTTCTTCGATTACTATTAATCGTTCCATCAGTGTTGATACTATTTACCCATGTTGTACCCAAACTTGATCCAGCATCAATTACAGTGCTTGTATTGTAATCATTTAATGGGGGTGATGGTAGACTCGTTGGAATGGTTAAGATCTCATTGACTGATGCAATTAATCCTAGTTTATTAAATCGCTTAAGATCATTTGAAGTTGCACCAAATACAGTTCTGTTCAATAAATGCTTGGTTAATGGTAAAGACCAATTACCTTGATAAGTTGTTAAACCTAGTTTGCTACTTTGGGGGTTAGAAGCCATACTCTTAGATTACATACTAAATATAGTTAATTTTCAAAAGCCATAAATTATCAAATTACTATAATTTAATAAGTGTTACCTTTGTATTACAATTTTTACTTATGAACAAGAATATCATTTTCGCTATCTGGGTTGTATCTGCAATCTATTGTGTATATAAATTATATAAAAGATCAAAATCAACTTCTTTTGATGGCGTAATTGGATATACTCCAGGTTTAGAAGTAATCATGGTCATTATTCTAGGACCATTGTTAGCTGTTATCGATATTTCTCTTACTTGGATTAGAATTTATAAAGAAGCTGAAGAAGCTAGAAGAAGATCTGAGAACAAGTAATATTGATAATTTTTAGTAGATTAGACTACTAAATGTATCATTATGCCTTTAATCATTTTACTAAGTTGGTTTGCTAGTTTTTTTGTTCAAGAACCTCAAAGTCCAAAATTTAAATTAATACCTGCACCAAAAGTAAGTTTCAATTCTTTTGTTGACTGCAATATGGCAGAGGCATGGGTGGGTGATACTTTTAGAATTTTTCCTGGAAAATACGGCGAGGATCCTCTTTGGGGTTACTCTAAAAATTTAAAATACTCTGATGGACCCAATGCCAATCAGGTATTTAGAAATGCAGCTGAAAAATTTCACGACCCCATCATGCCTTTAAATGTTCCAGTGGGACAAAAAGGTTTACATGGAGCAGTATGGTTTGAAACCGTTTACCAAGATGCAAAAGATAAATCAGGATTAACACTATATGCATTATATCATAACGAGAACTATCCTATTACACTTCCTTATGATTCAACAACAAAAGAAGGTTACACAAATAGCAAATTATGGCCTCAGGGTTTGACTGGACCTGAAAGTCCAGCAGCTGTTTGTAGAATTGGTATAATGAAATCTACAGATGGTGGTAAATCTTGGGATAATAGAGGTATCATATTAGAGGATCTTGATCCTAGAATGATTTTAAAACCACATAACACTTCCAACACTTTTGCAGGTGGCGTAGGTGATCCATCGGCTATTGCAAGTGGAGATTATTTATATGTATTTTATGGTGAGTATGGTTACCCAGGAGTGTATGATCCAAAAAATTACGATGCGAGCAAAGAAGCCTCTGGACAATGTATTAGTATTGCTAGAATTGCTTTAAGTGATTTAGATAACCCAGTGGGTAAAGCAAAACGATGGGATGGCAAAGCATTTACCATTGCTCATAATAGTTTTGGAAAGCCAGTTGCATCTTTACAAATTCCAAAAGCAGAAGGAGGCGGTGCCGCATCTTCGCCTACAGGTGGATTTCATTGGGGACCTTCGGTTAGTTGGAATACCTATTTAAATTGTTGGGTAATGATGATGGGTAAAGTAGAGGGTAAGTCTTGGGAAGGCGATAAGATTTATATTTCATTTAATAAAAACAAAGTCCTGGGTATTGGTAATAACAGTCAACAATGGACAAAGCCACAATTAGTCTTTCAAAAGCCAGGATATATTTTATGGTATCCTTCTTTACAGCCTTTGGATACAGAAGAAGATATTAAAGAAAGAAGGACTTCTTTAAAACTTGGAAAACGAGCAAGATTTTTTGTGAAGCGAATTAAACCAGGAGATGATGAATATGCTTCAGAACATATTATAGAGTTTGAGAAATAATATCTTCTATAATTTTTAGATGATGTTTGGTATGAATGTCTAACATCACAAATGTGTGACGCTTATTAAGTTTTCCAAAAATTGGATGTGTAAAATATTGATTGGGCTTTGCGTTTTCTAAATTTTTAATCGCTTTTCTAGTACTTGCAAACAATGCATCATAATTCGGTTGCTCTAATTGCTTAGGTATCACAATTTCAGGTGCATTCGCTTTTCCTCTTGGAAACTTACCTAAAAAAAATACATAGCTTCTTTTCAAATCAAATTTCCACTCATATTTATTAGGATCTGAGTTCACTACGGTTTCAATAATTTTTGTAATCACTAATAAAATATGTTCAATATGCCATCCAACATTGACAGAAGACACAGAATCATTCAGTTGATTTGATTGTGGTATAAAGCTATAAAGCTTATCTAAAGAAGGTTCTAGGTTTCTCATTTTGATTTAATTTACAATTGCATCCACTTCAATTTCTACTAAATAGCCATCACCCACTAATTTTGCTTCAACCATAGTGTTAGCAGGTTGGATATGTGCGAATCTTTCACCATGTGCTCTAGCAATAGCTTCCCATTGTTGAATATCTGAAACAAATACTTTTGTTCTAACCACATCTTCTAATTTGGCATCTAGTGAATGCAGAGCTCCCTCGATTTTATCTATTACAAAATGCGTTTGAGCTGCAGGATCATTGCCACCAATGATTGTATTTTCATGGGTTGCAGTAGTTCCTGAAACAAAAATATGATTGCCCTTTTTCACAGCCCTAGCATAACCAGCTAATGGCTCCCATGGTGTTCCAGAAAACACTCTTGTCTTTCCATCCTCAGATACTTTTGTTTCGTAAGGTTTTGGAAACTCTTTGATATGATGACTCAAATCACCACTTGCAGTTAAAAATGGAGGCTTTCTATATTCATCACCGCAATTACCAGCTATAGTATTTGCTTTAGATAAAATATTTTCAATGGTGGCTTTCTCTGAGTCTGTTAGTTGAAGTGAAAGTATTTTCTTGTTTTCTTCAATATGTTCAGATGCACCTAATCTAGAGCCAATGATAACCGCACCCACAGCAGGCGCTTGTGCCATATATGCACTTGCAACGGTTGCTATACTCACATTTTTAGCAATTGCTATGTTGGATAAAGTAGAAAGCATCGATTGAAACCAAGCCCATCCTCCTGCTGCGTCAATAAACCTTTTATATTTCATTTGGGACCAGGTTAAAGATTCAGAAAGCTGGGGTTCATCTTTGCCTAACCATTTTTCTGAAAAGAATCCACCGGCAACTGTTCCATAAGCTAATAGTTGAACATTGTGTTTTAAGCAGGTTGTAGCCATTTCCTTGCTTCCTCTTTGATCTAATAAAGAATAAGCAATTTGATTACTTACTACTGGTATGCCAGAAGAAAGCACCATATTTAAATGAATATGATCAAAATTGGTTAATCCAATATTTGCAATCAATCCCTTCTCTCTCAGTTTATTTAATGCGTAAAGGGCATTCAACCAATTAGGATCTGCATAATTCCAGGCATGAAATTGCAATAAGTCAATTTGTGGGGAAGCCAATCTTTTCAAAGCTCTTTCAACTGCTTCTTCGGCAATTTTTTCAGTAATCACACCAGGACTAGGTACCCATTTGGTAAAAAATTGAATTCCTGCCGGTGCAAAATGTTTTTTACAATAACCTGCAATCTCTTCTGAAGATCCATAATGATCTGCCATATCAAAACAAGTGAATCCATTTTCATAATACTGCATCATAGATTTTGCAGCAATTGCGGGATCCACTTTTGTGCCAGATCTTTCCATATCCGCAATCTGCCATAATCCGATAATTGCTTTTGGAATTGTAAATTGATTCTTCATAAAATTATTCTTGCGGTAATTGTTTGAATTGTTCTGTTAAATTGGTGTTGGTCTTTTGTAATTTACTCCAATAGATAAAAAATATAATGGAGGCTATCCCCATTACAATTATCCAAACCAGGCTTGGGTAAAAATACCATGCTTTAGAAATACTGTTCAGATCTTGTTCAATCATTAAAATTAAAAAGAAGCTCAATGAAATCACCCCTATACCAGCAATGAGTTTTTGTAAAAAAGTATTTTTGAAAATAGAAATTTCTGCAGCTAAAACTGGATTGTATTTAGGGATACTCAATACTGCAATGCAGATTAAAATAAAATTGACTAACATAGAGATCACCATAATATCAATTCCTAAAAATATATCCGATGCGAAATGGGTTCCAACAATACCACATGTTGCAACCAATCCACTAAATAAAATAGCCTGATAAGGACTTTGATATCTTGAATGTATTTCCATGAAACGCTTTGGGAATAAGGCGTCTTTAGACCAGGCAAATACCAATCTTGAAACAGACAAGATCATAGATGGAAGGTCTTTCAATAGTGCAATGCAGGCGCCTCCCATAATCAAGAAAGACCACCATTTAGGTAACATATAACTAAGTAGACTTGGTGCAGAAACTTCTTTTTCGATTGCTTCTTGTTCAATAAAATTCCAAGGCACTAATTGATAAATACTATAGGTAAATACAATATAAAAAAGACCTACTAGAATAATAGTAATCAAAATAGCTCTAGGTAAATTTTTAGTAGGATTCTTTGCCTCGCCACCAGCTTGTGCAATTGCATCAAATCCGATAAAGCTTGCAAATAAAATAGCACTGGCAGAAACAATGGTTTTTAAATCCAAAGTAGCTTCTTGATTTGTTATTTGAATTCCTTTTTGTTTCCAAACAGCTTCAATGAATTCCGTTCTTGTAGTACTTAATCCAAAGTAAATCACTAATCCAGATAATAAAAATGTTACCATCACTAAACTAATAACAGTAACCTGATATGTTTTAATGCCTCGAATATTAATAAAAACAAAAAACCACAACAAGAAAAGTGCCGCCCATAATCTATTATGTCCTTGTTCAAAAAAGTGAAACTGATTTTCTCCAACCAACAATACAATCATTTGATTAAAAAAAGGAATCACCATATAGGCTACCACACCCATCACAATAGATAAACCAAACCACTGAGAAAAACTTGCTGCAAATCCCCAGAAAGGATGCATGGATCTACTTGCATAAATATAAGTCCCCCCTGCTCTAGGCATAGCACTAGATAATATAGCATAAGAAAGCGCTGCTAATAAAGATGGGATAGCTGCAACTATAAATGCAATGCCAACATAGGGACCAATGCCAGGAACTGTTTTTTGAATCTGAAATGGGACAATGTAAATAGAAGCGCCAATCATTGAAGAGATTCCAGTGGCAATAAGGCCTAAAAGGCCCAGATTTCTTTTCAAATGTTCACCACTCATTAGCGCTTGATTATATACGAATATAGAATAAAGTTGCTTAAATTCATAGAGTAAAACACAGCTTATGAAACCAATCATTGCACTATTTTTTGTGCTATTCTCTTCGGTTCTTTTTGCCCAACAAGAAGATTTAACCTATTTGTCTTCTGGTGGTAAATTAAAACCACTACAGGCTATCATGGATATAAGACACTATGATGTCAATTTAGATGTTGACATTGCTAATCGATCTATTCAAGGAAATACAATAGTAACAATGAATTTATCTAAATCAACAGATACTATTTTATTGGATTTAGTGCACTTATTAAAAGTGAATAAAATTTTGGTGAACAAAAAAACGGTGGCCTTTGAACAAAAAGAGGATAAAATATATATAACTGCTTCAAATGGTTTTAATCCCGGTAAACAAATGGTAGACATTCACTATGGTGGCGTTCCACCAGTTGCTGTGAAGCCACCTTGGTTGGGTGGATTTACTTGGTCAAAAGATAGTAGTGGAAATGATTGGGTTTCCATCAATATTCAAAAAGAAGGTGGAAGAATGTACTTCCCTTGTAAAGATCATCCAAGTGATGAACCAAACGAAGGAGTTGATATGCGTATCACTGTTCCGAAAGGCTTAGTAGTAGCTGGTCCTGGCTTATTACAAAAAACAACACACCAAAAAAATAAGTCAACTTACCATTGGAAAACCAATTATACCATTAGCAACTATTGTGTATTGTTTAATATTGGAAAATACAAAGTGGTAAAAGATTCATATACAACAATCAATGGTAATGTGGTTCCTGTAGAGTTTTATGTATTAGAAGAAGATACCATGCATGCAAAAAAATTAATTGCAACTAAAATTAGAGATACAAAAATTTTAGAAAAATATTTTGGAGAATATCCTTGGTATAAAGAAAAGATTGGCACTGCAGAAGTTCCTAACTCTGGTATGGAACATCAAACCATGATTACTTTCAATAACAAATTTGAATATAGAAAAATTGGCAACGAAGATTACTCTGATAATTTGTTTCATGAGTATGCGCACGAATGGTGGGCTAATAAAGTAACCAATAAAGATTGGGCACATATGTGGATTCAAGAAGGTATTGGAACTTATTCAGAAGCTTTAGCACACTATGATCTAGGCGGCCAGGAAGCCTATGATAAAATTATTGCCGCTTGGAAAAGAAGTATTAAATATAAAAAGCCAATGGTAGGTGGTGAAGAATTATCTGAAGACGAAACCTATGCCGGCAATGATATATACACAAAAGGAGCCTTCTTTATGCACAGTTTAAGGTATCTGATTGGTGATGATATATTCTTCCCAACTATTAAGAAGCTATCAACAGACCCACAATACACTTATGATAATTTTGTTACATCAAAAGATGTAGAAGAATTATTTAGTGGCGCAGTAGGTTATTCTTTAAAACCATTTTTTGATTTTTATTTGAGAACAACCAAAACGATTGAAATTAATGTGAAAGAAAATGGTTACAGAACATATGTAATTAAGCCAACCAATTATATTATGGATCTTCCATTAGATATTATAATCAACGGAAAAATTGAAAAAGTTAAATTAACCAAAGATGGTTTAACCGTTATTAGCAACACCACTCCAATTGTTGATCCTAAAGGGTTTTATTTAAAAACAGTAACCATACAATAATTGACTATGAAATTTAAAATCTTTTTTTATAGTATTTTATTCACTACATTATCATTCAATGCCTGGGCTGATAATTATCCTAAAAATTATAATATAGATGTACTACATTATAATTTCAAGATTCAGTTATCAGATAAAACAGATGAAATTATTGGTACAACAAAAATCAATGTGGTTTTTAAAAAAGAAAATATAAAAGATTTTAGAGTAGATCTAGTAAATTTTGACAACAATATAAAGAAGGGAATGCAGGTAGAAGAAGTATATTTTAATGGTGTTTCTACAAAATTCAACCACGAAAAAAATAATTTAATCATTCGTTGGGAAACCGCATCTACAAAAGAGCAGGTTGCTGAATTTACCATTAAATATAAAGGTATTCCTGCTGGTGGATTAAGAATTGGATTAAACAAATACGGTGAAAGATGTTTTTTTAACGAGAATTGGCCGAATAATACTAGACACTGGCTTCCAACCATTGATCATCCTTATGATAAAGCCACCAATGAGTTCATCGTAATTGCCCCGTCTAAGTATAAAGTGGTGTCTAATGGATTATTAATGGAAGAATCTAAGATCGATAGCGAAAATACATTAACACATTGGAAGCAAAATGTTCCTGTTTCCAGCTGGTTATATGTATTGGGTGTTGCAGAATTTGCAATGCAGCATGTAGATGTATTTGATCATAAATCCATTCAAACTTGGGTATACTCAAAAGATAGAGAAACTGGATTTAGAGATTTTGAAACGCCTACTAAAGAAGTATTGGCATTCTATACTGAGTATGTTGGACCCTTTGCCTATGAAAAATTGGCAAATATTCAATCTCCAAGTGTAAGTGGCGGGATGGAAACTTCATCTGCTATTTTATATGCTGAAAATTTAGTGGATGGAAAGAAATCAGAAAGATTAAGAAATGTCGTGATACACGAAATCGCGCATCAATGGTTTGGTAATGCTATAACCGAGTCTACATGGGATGATGCTTGGTTAAGTGAAGGGTTTGCAACTTATTTTACGCTATTATTTCAAGAAAGCGAATATGGTTCAGATGAATATATAGATGGACTAGTAAAAGCAAGAAAATTTGTGATTGACTTTACAAAGAAAGATTCTAGTTTTAGCATTATTGATAATAGAACTGCAGAAACAGGACTAGTAACTAGTGGGATTACATATCAAAAAGGAGCATGGGTTTTACATATGCTAAGAAATAAAATGGGTAATGAAAACTTTAAGAAAGGCATACAAGCTTATTATAAAAAATATTTTAACAGCAATACAACAACAGAAGAGTTTATTGCAATCATGGAAAGCTTTGCTAAAGAAGATTTAAAAACTTATTTAAATCAATGGTTAAGAAATCCATATGTTTTAAAAATAGAGGGTCATTGGAAATATGATACAAAAAATAAAGAAGTATTGATTGACCTTGCTCAAGCACAATCCAATAATTTTATTTTTAATACGCCTATTGAATTTGCTATATATAATTCAAACAATCAGACATATAAAATGATCAAGCTAGATTTAAACAATAAAAACGCTTTGTATAAAATACCATTTGATCAAATGCCATCGCATATTGTAGCCGATCCAAGAACCGTATTACTTGCTGATATTAATTTTAGTAAGAATGAATACTAAAAGTTCTGAATAACATAATAGTATAAAGGCATACCTATTGTTATATTAACCGGGAATGTAAGCGCAAGAGCCATTGGTAGGTACAAACTTGGATTTGCCTGGGGTACATTTATTTTCATAGCCGCTGGAACAGCAATATAAGAAGCAGAGGCGGCTAGTACAGCAAAAATAAACCTATTGGATACATCCAAGGTTACCCACTGAGAAAGATATGCAAATAGAATACCATTAAATAAAGGAACTACAATGGCAAATACTATAGGGAACCATCCAAATTGAAAAAAGGATTTTAATTTACTTCCACTCACTAGTCCCATATCCAATAAAAAGATCGCTAAAAAACCTTTATATATATCAGTGGTGAATGGTTTAATACCTTCTGCTTGTTGTGCCGAAGCGATATATCCAATAATCAAGCTTCCAATTATTAAAAATACACTTCCGTTCGTTAAGGAATGTTTTAAAATACCTGACTTTTTAATCTTCATTTCTTTATTATGAATTGAAATTAAAATCAATCCCATGATAATTGCAGGTGATTCCATCAATGCCATTACTGCTACCATATGGCCATGCAAGGAGAGCTTTACAGACTCTAAATAAGAAGTGGCAGTTACAAATGTTACTGCACTAACAGAGCCATAAGCCGCTGCTATGGCACCACTGTCGTAAATAGAAAGTTTCTTTTTGAGGATATAGAATGTGTAAAATGGAATTGCTAATGATATAAAGAAACCAAAAAATAAACTAGTAATAATCTCTACAGACAATGCATCATGAGAAAGTTCTTGTCCACCTTTAAAGCCAATAGAAAATAATAAGTATAAAGAAATAAATTTAGAAGTGTTCTCTGGAATTTCTAAATCACTTTTGAAAATTTTAGCTAAGATTCCTAAAAAAAAGAAAAGCAAAGCCGGATTGGTCAGATTTTCTAATAGAAGATTAATATTCATACTGTCAATTTCAAGGTTCGGTTTGAGCTTACATCAAAAGATAGTACAAAACTAAGCCCGTATTTAATCCAAAGCAATTACAAATACACAAATTGGTCTTTTTTACCGACTTTCGAAAGAAATTGCTTGTTTAATTATCCGCATTTTTTATAGCTGGACGATTGTCGTTCGGATCTCTTGACTCGTAATATTTTACTGGATTTTGTAAAACAAGCTTATTCGCTCTTGGACGTTTAATCTCATACTCATAAAAGGCATTTCCAATTTGTTTTAAAAAAGGAAAACCAACCGTTGCTTCGTCATACTTAGAATCATTTACTACACCATCACTGTTCACATATACGGTAGTAGAAAGCATATAGTCTATATTGTTCACGGTGTCTAATACATAAGATACATCCGTTAAAAATCCATAAGCCCATCCAACCTTATTGAATACTCTTATATTTTTAGGCATACTATGTGTGCTATCTTGGAAAAAGAATTTTACATAGCTATCATAGAAATGTTCAGTATCGTATTTTGGATAATTGGTTTCCGAAGGATATTGAGATAAAAATTGTAATAAAAACAATCTATCCTCTTCTGATACATTGAATCTGCTTTTTGCAGGAAGGGATGCGGGAAAAATAATTGCTTGGAGCATTTTTTGCATATCCTCCAAAGAGATATTATTATGCTTGGTAAAATCAAAGGGTCCTTGAATCAATTCGTCGTTACTATTCCAGTGTGCATTGCCAATAAGTATAGGGGCGCCAAATTGAAAACTATCCGTATTGTATTGTGGGGCTTGTTGATACAATAAATTATTTTTATCATCTACAAATCGAATGCCATTCGTGTGTCTATTCTGATCTTCTGTATATCCCATAAACTGTCTAATGATTCTGGTGGAGCTATATCCTTTTTGTTGAAGTTTTCTATTAATATCTCCCTGTCCCACAAATTGATACATTCTATTGTAAGGGTCGTTTTCAGAAATTAAAAAAGCTCTTTTGATGAAGTGGGCGATTGATGGTTTTTTATTTTTCGAACTTGAATCAGCATACATCGCAACCTGTCTTTGATAATTACTATCAAATAAAATGGTGGTGTACTTATTAATGTCTTTTTTATTCAATTCATGCAGTTTCTCTAAAGACAAAAAAGCCAAGGGCATTTTCACCATCGATGCAGGATTGAAATATTGATTGGGATCTACATTCAACTTATAATTAGTAAAACGAGGAACACCATTTTTATCTCTATTAATCTGCGTATAAACAATTTGATATCTAAAAGTTGCAGGATTAGCTAATACAGATTTGGCATTACTGTCTTTGATAGTATTGAACACTTTATTAAAAGGATATTGAAATTGTGCTTTACCACTATTAGAATACATCAATAGGGCAAGAGAGATTAAAATCAAGTTTGTTTTCATATTTGCATTGTAAAATACAATACAAATAAAGCAAATTATATTTATCTATACCATTTGATTGATATGAACTGATACAGTTTTTTCGTTTTTCATCATATAATATGCTACCATAATGATTGATAAGCCAATAAATTCTGTTACATACAATACTTCAACATATCCTAAACGAGTATAACTTCCTCCAATTCCCGGTAATATTGCACCAATGGCAATAAAAAGATTACCCCAAAACCTTACACCAGTACCTGTTTTTTTAAAATACTTAACTGCAGAAATAATGGCACCTCCCACTAAAAAGATGACAGCATAAAAATTAATAAACGGTGAAATATATCTTACCCATTGCCAAACAAATACTTTACCAGACATTCTTTGTTTATCTACGAGAGTATAATTTATTGGGGACAATAAGACAAAAACGGAAGCAGCTATGACTACGAAAATCAAAAGAAATGACAATCTATTTGCCCATTTTTTAGGTAATAATAAATACACCGAACCCTGAGCAAGCGGTGCTCCACCCAAAAGCGCACCTGTAATGTACCACCATCTAAAGTTTGTTTCGGTCCATCCATTTAGGGTATTAAAACTTTCGGTGAATGTACCCGCACCATAAGTAAGCACTCCAATCAACCACCACAATATATAGGTGGCTTCTTTTTTCTTTTGATAATGATTAAAAAGTACAGCAGAAAAAATCATTGATAATAAAAAGGTGAATATGGGTATAAAATAAATGTATTTCATGCACGCAATGTAGTTATCAATAACTAGAAGATTGTCATAGAAATGTAAAATAAAAAACCCCAACATTTCTGTTGAGGTTTGTGGTGTGGGCCGGGATCGAACCGGCGACACAAGGATTTTCAGTCCTTTGCTCTACCGACTGAGCTACCGCACCTTCCGTAGAATCCGATCTATTTGTTCGGGCAGCAAATATAGGCCAGGCCGCCTTAAATAGCAAAAAAATAGCCTTATTTATTGAAAATCAGTCAAAAATGGGGGTAGAGCAGGAGTAAATTAAGCAGCAGTTGCTACCACAAAAAAGCTTGCAATAATTAATACCAAGCCAAGCCATTGTTTCAAACTTAGCCTTTCTTTGAAAAACATAAAGCCTAATAAAACAGATAATAACTGGCTACTAATAATTAAAATATTAATTACCATAATGGGTAAGTACTGATAAGAAATATTAATAGCTAATCCTCCAGCAACTAATAAAATTCCTTGAACAATATAAGTTTGAATATGAGTTGCCTTAATGTATTGCTGCAAACTAGAAAGCAAACCATCTCTTAAAATTAATACTAATCCAAATAACATTGCAGTAGATTCAATCACCAAACTAAATCCTAATGGACCCCACCATTGAATCGGATAAGTATATAATGCATAGGAACTACCCCAGAAAAAACTAGAAGCCAATCCATAGAGTACTCCTGTTTTTTGTTCTTTAGAACTTGCATGTGAACTACCTTCTAAATACAAGAATAATAATCCACCAGTAGATAAAACAAATGCATACAAATAAGGCATTTTCCAAACCTCTCCTACAATAAATACTGCAGTTAAAATAGTAAATACCTTCAACGCAGATACAGGAACCACAATACTTACAGGCGCTTTCTGAATTCCTCGTAAGAAAAATAATAATCCAAAAATATTAAAAATGCAAAGTGCAATAGTTAATAATAAATTTTGATCAATGCTTAAGGGTCTTACAGTCCATCCAGTAAAAAAAGAGGATTCTCTAAAACCAAAATATAAAGTTGCAAATACTGCAGATGCAAAAATGCCTCTGAAAAACATTCCTACTTGATAAGGAATTGTTTGGGTAACTTTTTTCCAATACGCATTACTTAATGCAAAACAAAACGCACCAATCAGTACAAATAGTATTCCCATAAATTATTTTAATATTCGCAATTCTTCGGCGTTCTAGCAAAAGGAATCACATCTCTAATATTGGTCATTCCTGTTACAAATTGAACCATACGCTCAAAGCCTAAACCAAATCCAGCATGAGGCACAGAACCAAATCGGCGTGTATCTAAATAGTAAGACATTTCTTCTAAAGGAATATGCATGTCTTTCATTCTAGCTTCTAATTTATCTAAGCGCTCTTCTCTTTGAGAACCTCCCACAATCTCACCAATACCTGGGGCTAAGATATCCATTGCTGCAACGGTTTCTTTTCCTGGCTCACAACCATCATTCATTCGCATATAGAATGCCTTGATAGCAGCTGGATAACCTGTAACAATCACTGGTTTTTTGAAATGTTGTTCTACTAAATAACGCTCATGTTCACTTTGTAAATCAATTCCCCACTTCACATCATATTGGAATTTCTTTTTCTTGTAATGATTGCTATTTAATAAAATATCAATGGCTTCTGTATAAGTAATTCTTTCAAATCCGTTTTCTAAAACAAATTTTAATTTATCAATCAATCCCATGCCACTTCTTTTTTCAGTAGGCAATTGTTTTTCTTCTTCTGCTAAACGCGTATCTAAGAAAGCTAAATCATCTGCATTTTTTTCCATCACATAAGCAATCAAATGCTTGATGAAATCTTCTGCTAAATTCATATTGTCTTCTAAGTCATTGAAAGCAACTTCTGGTTCAATCATCCAAAATTCTGCTAAGTGTCTTGTTGTGTTAGAATTTTCTGCACGGAAGGTTGGACCAAATGTGTAGATGTCTGAAAAGGCCATGGCACCTAGCTCTCCTTCTAATTGACCACTCACTGTTAGGTTCGTACTCTTACCAAAAAAGTCTTCTGTAAAATCAATTTCGCCAGCTTCATTTTTAGGTGCCCCTTCTAAAGGAAGTGTAGTTACACGAAACATTTCACCCGCACCTTCTGCATCACTCGATGTGATAATAGGCGTATGTAAATATAAAAATCCTCTCTCGTTAAAAAACTGATGCACGGCAAATGCCAATGAGTGACGAATACGAAACACCGATCCAAATGTGTTGGTTCTAAATCTTAAATGTGCTTTCTCTCTTAAAAATTCTAAAGAGTGCTTTTTAGGTTGTAAAGGATATTTTTCTGCATCGCTATCCCCAAGTATTTCAATAGATGTTGCTTTTACTTCAACGCTTTGTCCCTTACCCAAGCTTTCTACGACTACCCCTTTTACTTTTAAAGAAGCACCTGTGGTGATGCGCTTTAATAAAGCATCATCAAACTCACCCAAGCTTGCTACCACCTGAACATTGTTATTTGTACTACCATCGTTTAAAGCGATAAACTGATTGTTTCTAAAAGTGCGTACCCATCCCATTACCACCACTTCAGATCCCACTGCGCAAGACGCGTCGGTACCACTTAATAATTGCTTGATTTTTACTCTTTGGTTGAACATAATAACTATTTGGAAGGCAAAGATAACCCATAAAAAATTGTTTTTTTATTGAAAAAGGGCTTATCATTGCAGTAGAAAGGGACGAAATCGGGTATTTAACTCCAGCGTTCCATCTCAAAAAGTCATTTCAGACTACCATTTTCAAAAAAAGAGCTGTTTAACCCCCGAACTTGATTCGATTTTTAATAAAACCCTAGATTTTACTGTGCAAGAAAAAGACGAGAAACCAAAAAGAAGCCGCAAACCCGTTGCTGCTCCTGCTGCAAAAGCTTCAAAAGCTGAATCTACTGCAGAGAAAAAGCGTAAACCAGTAGCAAAAAAAGAAGCAGAAGCTGAGCCTAGCAAAAGCATCGACGAAAAAGCTTCTCAAATAGCTGCACAATTATTTGGTGACGAAAGTGCTGCAAGTGAGACACCGGCTTCTGAGCAAGCTCCTCAAACTGCAGACCCAGCAGTACAAGCAGACCAAAGAACACCAGGTCAGGGACATGGACAACATCGTTATCCTCCAAAAAAAGAACCAGTATTCAATGTAGAATTTGATGGTGCGATTGCATCTGAAGGGGTTTTAGAAATGATGCCTGATGGATATGGTTTTTTAAGATCTTCTGATTACAACTATTTGTCTTCTCCGGATGATGTATATGTATCTCCTTCACAAATAAAATTATTTGGATTAAAAACAGGTGATACGGTAAATGGATCTGTAAGACCTCCGAAAGAAGGTGAAAAATATTTTGCATTAACTAAAGTAGATTTCGTTAACGGAAAAAAACCAGACGAGATTCGCGATCGTATTCCGTTTGATTATTTAACTCCTTTATTTCCTTTTGAAAAATTAAATTTATATACTTCTCCTACTTCTTATAGTACGCGTATCATGGATTTATTTACTCCTATTGGTAAAGGGCAGCGTGGATTGATTGTTGCACAACCAAAAGTGGGTAAGACCATGTTATTAAAAGAAGTGGCAAACGCCATTGCTGCTAACCATCCTGAATGTTATTTAATGGTGGTGTTAGTAGATGAGCGACCAGAGGAGGTAACAGATGTGGAGCGTTCTGTGAGAGCAGAAGTAATTGCATCCACTTTTGATGAGCCTGCAGAAAAGCATGTGAAAGTATCTACCATGGCTTTACAAAAAGCAAAGCGTTTAGTAGAGTGCGGACACGATGTAGTTATATTACTAGATTCTATCACTCGTTTGGCGCGTGCACACAATACAGTGGCACCAAGCTCTGGAAAGGTTTTATCAGGTGGTGTGGAAGCGAATGCAATGCAAAAACCAAAACAATTTTTTGGAGCTGCGCGTAAAATTGAAAACGGTGGATCATTAACTATTTTAGCGACTGCCTTAATTGAAACAGGTTCTAAAATGGACGAGGTAATCTTTGAAGAATTCAAGGGTACAGGTAATATGGAATTATTATTGGATCGTCGTTTAGCGAATAAGAGAATCTTCCCTGCTATTGATTTAGTAGGATCAAGCACTAGAAGAGATGATTTATTATTATCAGCAGATGTATTACAAAGAATGAATATCTTAAGATTATTCATCAATGATATGAATACAGATGAAGCGATGAATGAATTATTAAAAAGAATGCGCGGTACTAAGGACAACGAAGAATTCTTAGCATCTATGAATAGATAATAAAAAAAGCCTACGATAAATAAAATAAATCAGCACCCTCGTTTATGGGGGGTGCTGAAAAAATCATAAGAGTAAAATAAAAAAAGCACCTAAATTTTATAGGTGCTTTTTTTATTAATGCGCTTCCAACCAATTTTTTCCTGTTCCTAGTTCTGCTTCTACAGGGACCCCGTTAGGAAGTTCCATAGCGCTGGTCATACAAGAAAGTATTAATTCTTTTAAAGCTGGTAATTCTTTTTCTACTGCATCAAAGATCAATTCATCGTGTACTTGTAAAATCATTTTTGATTCCCAGATTTTTTCTTTCATAGCATGATGAATTTTAATCATTGCCAATTTAATCATGTCTGCTGCGGAACCTTGAATAGGAGAGTTGATGGCATTTCGCTCTGCAAATCCACGCACAGTGAAATTGGAACTATTGATATCTCTTAACCAACGCTTTCTTCCCATCAAGGTTTCTACATAGCCCAACTCTTTAGCTTGATTAATTTGTTGGTCCATGTATTTCTGAATATTAGGAAACTCTTTTTTGTAGTTATCAATAATCTCTTTGGCCTCGGTTCTAGAAATACCCAAGTTCTCGGCCAAACCAAAAGCTCCTTGACCATAAATAATGCCAAAGTTTACACTCTTAGCTTTGTAACGCATTTCTTTGGTCACCTCTGCTTCGTCCACACCATACACTTTAGCAGCAGTGGCAGTATGAATATCCTTGCCTAATTTAAATGCCTCACACATATTAGGATCTCCACTAATAGCAGCAACCACTCTTAATTCAATTTGAGAATAATCGGCGCTTACTAAAATTCTAGAAGGATCTCTTGGAATAAATGCTTTTCTAATTTCCTTACCTCTATCCGTTCTTACTGGAATGTTTTGCAAATTGGGATTGGTACTACTTAATCTACCCGTTACTGCAACGGCTTGAGCATAGCTTGTATGAATACGACCTGTTCTTGGATTAATCAATTCAGGAATAGCGTCTACATAAGTTGATTTTAATTTAGTAAGCTCTCTGAAATTTAAAATATCATCCACTATTTTATGTTTCGCTGCCATTTTTTGCAACACATCTTCTCCGGTTGCATATTGACCTGTTTTTGTTTTTTTTGCCTTATCATCCAACTTCATTACTTCAAACAATACTTCACCCAATTGTTTTGGAGAAGCTAAATTAAAACGCACACCAGCTGCAGCATATACCTTCTCTTCACTTTCTTTTGCTTCTACCTCTAATACCTTACTATATTCATTTAAAAAATCGGTATCTACTTTTACACCCTCAAATTCCATATCCACCAAAACCGGCATCAAAGGATTTTCAACTTCATTAAATACTTTGCTCACTTCTTTTTTCAGAATCAAAGGAGCTAAACAATGTTTTAATTGTAAAGTAATGTCCGCATCTTCTGCTGCATATTCTTTGATTTGTTCCAATTCGGCATCACGCATGCTACCTTGATTTTTTCCTTTCTTACCTATGATGCTTTCAATAGATACTGGCTCATAACCTAAGTACTGTCCACTTAGCAAATCCATGCTGCGTCTGCCTTCTGGCTCAATCACATAATGTGCCAACATGGTATCAAATGTTTTACCTTTTAGTTGAACGCCGTACCATTTTAATACCAAGAAATCGTATTTAAGGTTTTGTCCGATCCAGGTAATATCTTCTTGATCAAATAATTTTTTGAATAAAGACAAAATATGTTTTGCACCATCTTTACCATCTCCATCATTCGCCACCGGTACATAATATCCTGTATGTTCTTTAAAAGAAAAACTTAAACCCACCAACTCCACATTGTTGGCATCAATGCCTGTGGTTTCGGTATCAATACAAATTTCTTTTTGAGTTGAAAGTGTTTTGACCAAATCTTGAATAGCTTCATCTCCAACCACTGCTTCGTATTGGTGTGGTGTGTTACCAATATTTTTATTGACCACAATAGCCCCCGCTTCTCCATCGGACGCTACCGCGTCCTCTTCTTCGGTTTCATCATTGGGTTCTAAAACTTCTTGTGTCCCTTTTTCCGAATCCAACACAATGGTTTTTGTTTTGATTGTTTTTTCTTTGGCTGGTTTTACTTCATTGCCAAATAAATCCACCTGCTTATCTTCGGTATCAATTTTCTTTCTTTCATCAGACGCTGTTCGCGTCTTCTCTTCAAATTCACTTCCTAAAATTCTTTTACCTAGGGTTTTAAATTCTAGTAAATTAAATATCTCTGTAAGCGCTGGGATATTTTTTTCGGTCAGCTTATAATCTTCTTCATGAAATTGAACAGGCACATTGGTAATAATAGTCGCCAATTTTTTACTCATAATAGCAGACTCTTTTCCTGCTCTTACTTTTTCACCCATGGCACCTTTAATCTTGTCTGCATTTGCTAGTACAGCTTCTAGTGTATCGTACTCTTTTAATAGTTTAGCAGCGGTTTTTTCTCCCACTCCAGGAATACCTGGAATATTATCGGCAGCGTCGCCCATCAATCCCAACATATCTATTACCTGATCGACTCTAGCAATATCCCATTTGGCTTTGATTTTTTCGGCGTCTAAAATCTCTCTGTCGTTTCCAAAAGCGGGTGGTTTCCATATATACACATTTGGTTTCACCAATAATTGACCATAATCTTTATCGGGCGTAACCATATATACTTCATATCCTAAATCAGAAGCCTGCCAAGCAAGGGTTCCTATCACATCATCGGCCTCGTATCCATCACATTCTACAACAGGAATATTAAAACCTTCAATGATTGCTTTAATATGTGGAAGAGAACTTAATAAATCTTCTGGGGCTTCTTCTCTATTAGCTTTATAATCGGTAAAGTCTGTATGTCTTTCTGTAGGAGCATGTGTATCAAAACAAACCGCAATATGGGAAGGGTTTTCTTTTTTGATAATTTCCAAAAGCGTATTGGTAAATCCAAACTGAGCATTGGTATTAATACCTGTGCTGGTAATTCTTGGATTGCGAATGAGTGCATAATAAGCTCTATAGATAAGCGCTAGGGCGTCGAGTAGATATAGTTTCTTAGACATGTTGCTAAGGTAACAAAAAAAAGCACCCCATCGATTTTGATGAGGTGCTTTATATTGACTATTTAATAACCAATTATTGGATACCGTATTTGTATTTAAAACGCTCGTATAGTTGCTTGTGTTTGTTATCCAAAGACACATCACGACCTTGAATAAATGCCTTAGTAAATACATTACCTCTCATGTCTAATGCATCTCCATTAGAAATTAAAACATTCGCATCTTTACCCACTTCCAAAGAACCTGTAACAGATTCAATGCCCAATACTTTTGCAGTATTTAAAGTAATTGCTGTAAGCGCTTGCTCTTTGTCTAATCCATAAGTAGCCGCAGTTCCAGCGTTAAATGCTAGGTTTCTAAAACGACTTTGATCGTGGATATCATTCAATGCAAATACCACTCCCGCTTTTTGTAAAGCTGCAGGTGTTTTGTAAGGTTGATCAACATCATCATCTTCTGTTGCAGGTAAACTATGTTCACTATCTAAAATAACCTGAACATTGTTAGCGGCTAAGAAATCAGCAATTTGGAAAGATTCTGAAGCGCCCACTACTACTAATTGGAAACCAAAAGTTTTAGCTAAATCTACCGCTAACAACATTTGCTTTACTTCCTGTGCACGAACAAATAATTTTTGCTTACCATCAAATAATCCACGCACTGCTTCCAATTTTAAATTGTTTGCAGTATGTGTTTTTTCTTGATAATATGCTTTTGCTTCAGTGAAGAATTTTTTAATGGTTTCTATTTTGTCTTGTGCTTGTTTTGCAGGATCTGCACCAGGCACTCTAGCCATAATACCACCACGACCCCTTCTAGCCATTAAGCTTGGCATATTAATATAGATACCATTATCCATTTTATAAGCAGCGTCTTCATAGTTCCAAGCGTCTAATTGAACAACGCTAGAGCTACCCTCAATCAATTCACCCTGCGGTGCAACACCTGCTAATAAAATTCCATTCTCTCTTAAAACACCGATATTTTTAGAGTCGGTATTGTATGCAACAATAGATCTTACATTGGCATTGTTTTCGCCAATTTCAAAATAATCATTGCTACCTCTTACACCAGAACTAATTTCTCTTAAACCCAAATCAGAACTAGGTAAAATAAAACCTGGATAAACATGCTTGCCTGTTGCATCAATTACAGTAGCTCCCGCAGCAGGGGTAATGTTTCCAACTGCTGTGATTTTTCCGTTTTCAAAACTTACAGAAGCGTCATTTAATACTGTTCCATTTCCCACATGCACTGTTGCGTGTGTGATTACAGTTACTCCTTTTTGTGCTTTTGCAGGATATATGGTTTCCTGTGCTCTTGCTGTTATACTTAACAATGCAAGAGAAGCTAATAATATGTTAGAATATTTCTTTTGCATGGCTTAGTTTTTATTAGATTCATAAATAGTCGCTAAATGATCTTCGTGATCATGATCGCCACATGATAAAATGGTTTGATAGCTTGGCGTTGCTGGTCTCATAGGAGCGCCTGCTCTTTTTTCACCCAACATTTTTTGAATCAATTTAGCTCTTTCTGCAGCTACCGCTTTTGACTTCTCTGCGTCTTTTGCTCTATCAAAAAACACTGTACCATCGACAATGGTGTATAAAGATTTTGCATAGATACTTAAAGGATTGTCTGTCCATAAAACAACATCGGCATCTTTACCTACTTTAATACTTCCCACTTTGTTGTCAACATGTAAAGCTTTAGCAGGGTTTAATGTTACCATTTTAAATGCCTCGTCTTCAGACACGCCGCCATATTTTACAATCTTTCCTGCTTCTTGGTTTAAGCGTCTAGCCATTTCTGCATCATCAGAATTAATAATAGTATTCACTCCAACCTTCTGCATAATAGCTGCATTATAAGCTGTTGCGTCTTGTACCTCTGTTTTGTAATTAAACCAATCAGAGAATGTTGCAGCACTAGCACCGTGCTCTTTCATTTTATCTGCAACCTTATATCCTTCTAAAATATGAGTGAATGTGTTCACCTTGAAATTATATCCTTGTGCTTTGAATTTTTCAATCACTCTCATAGTATAAGTAATCTCTGGTTGAACATAAGAGTGGCAAGTGATGAACAATTTATTATTCATGATATTGCTGATTGCTTCTAATTCCAAATCTCTTCTTGTATTAGGATTCGCTTTCATGGCTTTTTGATAATCCACCGCTCTGTCAAACGCATCAGTCAACACCTCTTCTACACCCATTCTTGTATCAGGGAAACGATTGTTACCCATTACTGCAGTTGTTCTTTTTACATTTTCTCCTAATGCGAATTTGATAAATGGATCAGCGCCTGCAAACTTAATACCCTCATCTGACGCACCCCAACGCAATTTCATCAATTGTGTTTGACCACCAATAGTGTTCGCACTTCCGTGTAAGATATGAGAAGTGGTTACACCACCACTTAATTGGCGATAGATATTAATATCTTCTGGATTCATATTGTCTCCAATACGAACTTCTGAAGTTACTGATTGAGCTCCTTCGTTGATAGACATAGCTGCAATATGAGAGTGTTCATCAATGATACCTGGAGTTAAATGTTTTCCAGTACCATCAATTACTCTTGCACCTGCTTCGCTTAAATCCTTTCCGATTTTTGCAATCTTGCCTGCTTTTAATAAAACATCTGTATTCGCTAAACGACCTTCTTTTTCATTAGTCCAAACAGTAGCATTTTTAATTAAAATGGTTTCTTGTTGAGGAATGGTTTCGTTACCTAATCCCGCAAAAGGATAAGTTACTTTTGAAATTAACTTAACGCTGTTATTTACAGAATCGGATGACTTTTTAGTTTCTGAAACCAATGGGCCCACAAAACTTGCAGTCCAGCTCACTTTATTTCCTTTTGCATCAAGACCCAAACCAGACCAGTTGTTTCCAACCACAGCACCACCCAGGCGGATAGTTTCTGCCATACGACCTTTTTTCTCTGGGAAACTGATTTTTACAATTGCATCATTGATAGAGATTTTAGCCATTAAAGTATCTGTTCCAATAATAGAAGCAGATAAATCTTTTTTCACTTCAACAGAATAGGTTGTTGTAGCGCCATTATTATTTACTGCTAAGCTATATTTACCAGCATAGTTATTCCACTCATTTGGATTCACATCATACTTGTTTCCTTGAATCCAGTTTTCAATAATCTTTGAATTGCTACTGAAAACAGGCTCGGTTGTAATAATAAAATTAGCCAACTTGCCTGCTTCCAAAGAACCCACTTGATCATATACGCCTAAAATAGTAGCCGGTGTTTTAGTGATAGCTTCTAAAGCCTTTGTTTCAGAAAGACCGTATTGTACCGCCTTTCTAAGATTTGCTAAAAACTGCTTGCTATCTTTCATATCAGTACTAGTGATAGAAAAATTAACACCCGCTTTTTCAAATGCAGCAGGATTGGTTGGAGCCAATTCCCAATGCTTCATATCTGCTAAAGAAACAAAGCGCGCATCGTTAGGATCTTCCACATCTAATGCAGCTGGGAAATCAAGACCAATTATAAAGCTAGCTTTTGTTTTTGCTAATTCGTCAATTCTTTGGTAACCATTATCGGCACCTCTAATAATATATTGTGTTCCAAATTCTTTAGCGATACGATCCGCTCTTAATGCAGACCATTTATCGTCTCCCACAAAAATTTGTGGTAAGCTTGCGTTTGCATTAAACGCTTCTAATGATAAGTTAACACCTTCGCTAGCTGGTTTTGTTGCATACCATTTAGCATCTAAATAAGTTTGACGAAGTAGCGCAATGCTACCCATTAAACTACTTGGATAAGATTGTGTGGAGGTTCCTTTGTCAAAAGAAAATACTTGCGCAGCTTTTGATTTTAAAATAGTATTGTTCTCATTCGTATTGGCCAAGGTTACTACCGCACCAGTTCCACGAACAATACCATCTTTAACATGAGTGAACACTGTTCCAAAACCATTGCTTCTAAAAGATGCAGCAACCGCTTCGTCTAATGTAAATCCATCTACCGCGTTAATTTCTGGCTTCACCGCTTGGTTCCAGTTATAAGCACCTGGTTTATTAGACAAGAATTGTCCTGGGGCACCGAAATTAAATCCTGCATTGGTTCTCTTTGGAGTACCAGCACCATAGTCGGTTAATGGATCCACAAAACTTGGATAAATAAATTTACCATTGCAATCAACTACAACAGCATCTTTTGGAATCTCAATTCCAACACCCACTGCAACAATCTTACCTTGTTTGATAACAAGTGTTGCCTTCTCCATTTTTGTACTAGCATTTTGGATAATCGTTGCATTGGTAAATGCATAACTACCCGATCTTACATCTCTCACACCATTAACAGGGAAAGACTCCTGCGCAAAAGCAGCAGCTCCGGTAACGAGCAAAAGAAGGGATAAAAAAATCCTCTTCATACGCGATAATTTTTGTTTAGAATATTTACTTAAAGAATGATTCTAAAGCTAAGAAATTATGCGATTATAAAATACTGAAAATTTGCTTTTTTGATAAATGGTTACCTGCCCATATACACCATTAAAATCTGTATATCGCTTGGATTTACACCGCTGATTCGGCTTGCTTGCCCAAGCGTAAGGGGTCTAATTTTTTTGAATTTTTGTAAGGCCTCAATAGAAAGTGCGGCTACCTTATCATAATCGAAATTGTCTGGAATCAATTGGTTTTCTAAATTGGCCATACGATCCACAATCTCTTTTTCTTTCTCTATGTACCTTTCGTACTTTACTTGAATTTCTGCTTGTTCAATAAACTCCACTTCTTGGTTAGCCAATTTGGTTTGTAGCGCTGCACTGTTATCTAATATTTGTTGTAAACTAATATTAGGGCGTAAAACCAATTTAGCCGCCTTTTGTTTTTCTACTAAAGGGGCAGATTCTATTTCTGTTAAAAAGGCGTTGATCTCATCTGGTTCAATAGAATGTGCATTTAATATTTGACGAATTTCTGCAACATTTTTTTGTTTCTCTTCAACACGACGCATTCTTGTATCGCTTGCTAGTCCTAGCTTGTGGCTTAGTTCAGTTAATCTTAAATCGGCATTATCTTGTCTGAGCAATGTTCTAAACTCTGCTCTTGAAGTAAACATTCTATAAGGCTCGTTGGTTCCCTTACCAATTAAATCATCAATCAACACACCAATATATGCATCACTTCTTTGTAAGATCAATGCTTCTTTATGGTTGATTTTTAGGTGTGCATTCATTCCCGCCATCAAACCTTGACAAGCGGCTTCTTCATATCCTGTAGTTCCATTAATTTGTCCAGCGAAAAATAAATTTTCAATGGCCTTGGTTTCTAAAGTATATTTTAATTGAGTGGGTTGGAAGAAATCATATTCGATCGCGTAACCAGGTCTAAACATTCTAGCATGCTCAAATCCAGGAACTCTACGAAGCGCTTCGTATTGTACTTCTTCTGGTAAACTTGTACTAAAACCATTTACATAAATCTCTACAGTATTCCATCCTTCTGGCTCCACAAATAACTGATGTCTTTCTCTATCTGCGAATCTGTTGATTTTATCCTCAATACTTGGGCAATATCTAGGACCAACACCCTCAATTCTACCAGCATACATAGGGCTTCTATCAAAACCCGTCTTTAATATATCGTGTACAATATTATCTGTATAGGTAATAAAGCAAGATCTTTGATCTTCTGGCTTTACTCTTGGTATATCTAAATAAGAGAAACCCACCACCTCTTCGTCACCCTTCTGCTCTTCCATCTTAGAATAGTCCAAACTTCTTCCATCAACCCTTGGTGGTGTACCTGTTTTTAATCTATCTGATTCCATTCCATAGGAAACCAATTGCTCGGTAATTCCCGTTGCGGCTTTTTCAGCGACTCTTCCCCCTCCAATTTGTTTCTCCCCAATATGCATGATACCATTTAAGAAGGTTCCGCTGGTAATAACTACCGCATCAGACTCTATTAAATGACCCAGGCTTGTCTTTACCCCACATGCTTTCCCGTTCTTAATGATTAATTCATTCACAGAGTCCTGGTAAAAATCTACATTAGGTGTTTGTTCTAATAGTTCCCTCCACTTTGCGGCAAACAAATGACGGTCGTTTTGAGTTCTAGGACTCCACATAGCAGGTCCCTTACTCTTATTCAACATTCTAAACTGAATAGTACTTAGGTCTGATACAATTCCACTATATCCGCCCATAGCATCAATCTCTCTTACAATCTGGCCCTTAGCAATTCCTCCCATAGCCGGATTACAGCTCATTTGGGCGATAGTTTGCATGTTCATTGTTACCAATAACACTTTACTGCCCATATTTGCTGCTGCTGCCGCCGCCTCACAACCCGCGTGCCCAGCACCCACCACTATTATATTGTATTTAGGAAACATAAGATTGCAAAGATAATATCCTATTTATTATAAAAGTGTTCCACATGGAACAGTATCAAAATTTTTCTTTAAATCAAAAGTTAGAAAAAATACCTAATCCTCGCTTCAAACCTTCGGCCCGCATCAGACGCTCATCCGCGTCTTCTTGTTCGATATTCGATTCGGATTAGTATTCTTTTCTAACCCAATACTTTAATTATACGTCTTGAATGTGTTCCACGTGGAACACATTATAATTTCATGTAAGCAGAAAGCCAAGCATCTTCCATTTGTCTCATCTTTTTGGCGTCTGATGGTTTCTTATCCTTATAACCACAAAAATGTAGGGCGCCATGGAAGATTACTCTATGTAACTCTTCTTTTAAACTAGTTCCGTGTGTCTTAGCATTGTCCTTAACCCTATCCACACTAATATAAACCTCACCTATAAGCTGTCCGGGTACATCTGATAAATCAAAACTTATTATGTCGGTGTAGTAATCGTGAGATAAAAAATCTTTATTAATTTTTAATAAGTATTTATCTGAACAAAAAACATAAATAAGAGAATCGATTGAATAACCTTCTTTCTTTACCTTCTTCTCTATAAAAGACTTGAGGGCCACCCTGTTAGCCAGTGTTGCGTTTGCATCTGCCTTATTAAAAGAAATGGTCATACACATAGTCTAATGTTATTCAAATACTTATACGAATTTTGGACAAAAATATTGTTCTAATCTCGTAACCAAATATCATTCAAAGCGGTTTATATTTGTAGTATTCTATGAAGAAGTTAAGTGAGTTAAATATTGGTGAAGCAGGCGTAATTCATTCTTTTGAAAACGATGATATATTTTTAAAATTAATGGAGATGGGGTGTATTCCTGGAGAAGCAATTACTGTTGAACAAATAGCACCTTTGGGTGATCCAATAAGTATAAGTGTGGCAGGTTACCAACTGAGCTTAAGAAAGGACGAAGCTGAAAGCATTTGGATTACAAAAGATTAAATCATTGATTATCAATTACTTAAGATGAAAATAGGCCTATTTTTTGGTTCTTTTAATCCTATTCACAATGGACATCTAATGGTAGCAAGTTATATTGCCAATCATACAGACGTCAAACAAGTCTGGTTGGTGGTATCTCCACAAAATCCACATAAACCACAAACAAGTTTATTAAATGAATATGATCGTTTGCATTTAGCACAAATTGCTATTGAAGGGGATCCTCAATTAAAAGTAACTGATATTGAATTCAAATTACCTAAGCCCTCTTACACAATAGATACACTAACCTATATACAAGAGCAATATCCACAACACGAATTCTCTGTAATTATGGGAGGAGATAGTTTTCAAAATCTTCCTAAATGGAAAAATTTTGAAGCACTAAAGAAAAATTACAAATTCATAGTTTATAGAAGACCGGGCTTTGATATTACAGAAACTTATGGTGCAGATATTACTTATTTAGAAGCACCCATGTTAGAACTATCTGCAACACTTATACGAAACAATAGAAAAAATGGAATCACAATTAGATATCTAGTGCCAGATAAAGTGAAGGATGAAATAGAAAACAATAATTACTTTAAAAATCTATAATTATTTCTTTTTATAAACCGGTACAGTGCTACAAGGCTCACCATACATAATACTTTTAACAACAGGTCTTAATTTATTGGTGATAGCAACATAAGCAGATTCACCAATTGGCAATTCGCCGCAACCTTTTACAACAACCCTTTGATCGGCGTAATCTTTTGTATCTATTTTTGTTATAGCTTCTAAAAGCATTTGTTCTCTCACTCTATTTTCATCACCAAAATAAATTGATTTTGCAAACGGTTGAATAGCAGAAGCAATCAGCATATTTGCCCACATAGGAATAATTACATCCACACTACAATAAATTCCAACAATTTTATCTTGATACATTGAAAAATCAGCAGCAGCCAATGCAGCTCTGAAATCTTTTTCTTTCAAGATTAATTCCATAAATAAATATTGTTTTATATCAAATAAAACAATCGGAGTTGTATCCAAAAAACTAGTAAGGTCTAAACTAACCAAACCACTCTCGGCAACTTTATTAATTATGGGAGTTGACATATTGCAAAATTAGGTAGAATAAAGCACAAAAAAAGACCCTCACAATGGAGGGTCTTTACTATTATAGAAAAATCTAATAAATCTTAAAACGATTGTCTTCAATCTTTGCAGCCTTTCTCAAGCCTACAGAAGATCTAAAGAAGATTGATCTTGTTCTGTTTAATAATTCATCTTTGAACAAATTAGGATCTTGTTGTGATTGAGTTGCTCCTATTGAATTTACAGAAACCACAAAAACACCAGAATTACCAGCGAAAGGTTCGCTTACTTTATTTACCAAAGACTTATTAAAAGCAGCACCTACCATCTTTGGTTCATTGCCTAAACCAGGCACCATTGAATAATTAAAATTAATACTATCGGCTCTTGCAATTGTTACTTTAGCAGAAGCTGCATAAGTTTCTAAACTAGTACCTTTGAAAGTTTTCTTAATGATTTCTGCTTTCTTTTGATCTTTAATGATATTTTCAACAGTTGGTTTTGCAGCTTCAACACTCATTAAACCCTTCTTTTCTTCTGAGTTAATCACAGCTACCACATAATTATCACCCACTTCAAATGGTTCTGAAACATCATTGATATCGTTTTCAAAAATCCAACGAACCATTTGTCTTGATTCTCCAATTCCTGGAATTTCATTGTCATTCGCTTTAATATTAGCAGCTGGGAAAACTTCTTTTTTCTCTTTAACGGCATTTGCGGTGAAAGACTTGGGATCTTTAGATGCAGTTGCAAATTGAGCTGCAGCAGTAGATGCAGCATTCAAAGTTTCGTTACTAGGTAATACTGCTTTAGATAAATAAGCAATTTTATAAGCAGGCCCTCTTGGAGTTTGTTTTAAAACTTCAATATAATGGTAACCGAAATCTGTTTTTACAACACCCTTAGAACCAACAGCATTATCAAAACTAAAATCATTGAATGCAGGAGTCATTTGCGCTTGTGCAAACATTTCATATTTTCCACCATTTGCTTTAGAACCACCATCATCTGAATATTTAGTTACCAATGCTTCAAAGCTTGCACCACCAGTAATTGCGTTTTTGATACTATCTATTAATTTCTTAGCAGTACTATCATCTCTTATTTGTTGTCCATTTTGAGGATTTACAGTAGCGATCAAAATATGTCTAACACTTGCGCTGTCGGGCCAAGATTTTACACCTATCACTTTTGCAATGGTAAAGTTCTTACCATCTATATAAGGACCAAATGTATTACCAACACCAACCGCTAAAACAGAGTCCTTGTTAGGAATTTGTAGGGTTTTCTTGCTTACATAAGAATTATAAAATGGTAAATCAGAACCCACCTTATTTAGGAAAGAAGCTTCGTTGGTTGTAGCCTTAAACTCATCTTTCAAAGCAATCAATTGGTTTAATATAGCAACTGAATCTGCTGTAGAAGCAGCAGCATTAAAACCAACATAACTTATACTTCTAGATGCTTCTTCATTTTGATATGCTGGTGCATGATCTTTAATATATGCAGCGATATCATCATTAGTCACTTTAACAGCACTATCAGAAACACTATTATAAGAAACACCTACATATGAAACGCTAGCTATACTATTCGCTTCTGCAATAGATTTATCAGCTAACCATTTAGGTAATTGAATGCCTTTAATTAATAAAGATTGATATTTTGTTCTAATTCTATTTTCAATAGAAGGTTCGATATAAAATTTCTCTAATTGCTTAATTTGCTCAACATTCTTACTTTTTTTAAGTTGTGCAATTGCATTTTTTGCATCGTTCACTTTAAACTCTCCAGTTGTTTGATCTGTAAACTCATTTTTAAAAGGCGATTCACTTCCAAATAATACATCAGAAATTTCTTTAGTACCAACCATTAATCCTAATTTATTAATCTCTTGCTTGTATAATAAAGCATCCACTTCTTGATTAAATTGGTATCCAATTACTTGTTCTCTCTTTACACCTTGTGATGCATAATTTTGAACTTGTAAATCTACTTTTTCATCAAATGATAATTTATCAATGGGATCACCATTTACTGTAGCAATAGTGGAAATATTACTATTTCTATTATTTCTTCCAATACCATCTTGTAATATAAAGGCAATCAATGCTAATGCAATGATTCCAAAAATAATCCAAGTACCTTTTTCTCTAATGTTCTGAATAATTGACATATATACTATAATTATAGGAAGGCAAATTTAATGTATTCTAATTAGTATTTAATAATGTTCCTATTATTTTAAAATACACAATAAAGGAGTGGATAAATTAAAAATTCGTTGATAACCCATTATTTCGTGTGAAAAACTGTGGATTAAAAAAGAATAAGTTAAGCCTTAGAAGCAGATAACTGGAAAATACTATAATAATCAACCAAATTAATACCGTTAATTAACAGTGAATAAACTGTTCATTAAAAAAATACTAAACATATTAGTCTTCATTTTTTGCTAAAAAGTTATTCTTATAAACTAGATAAATAGGGGAATATTTTAAAGAATACTAATATCTAAACTAATTTATAAAAGCATTGTTTGTAATGTGAATAAATAAGATATTAAGATATTAACAAGGGTAATAGTATTAGTTTGTTTATATAAATGTATTATTTAAGAATACTACAATAGAAATCCACATCTCTAAAAAGAGGACAAAATAGGATAGTCTAACAAATTCAATTACTTTTATTCTCCTTCAAAAACAGCGTAAAAACACTCAATTTTAAATAAAATGATCTCCATATATTTACAAAACAAGAAAAATACTAAAATAATACTAAAAAATAAATTATTGAAAATCAATAATTTAAATAAAAAATGAGAACAAACTTATTAGTAAACTAATCAAATTAGTAAAATTTTACTAAATATTTTAGTTTATTAACAATTTATCCATACCTTCACATAAATTATACAAGAAACTAATAAAACGACAAGCTATGAGTAACGCAGAAAAATTAAAGGCACTTAAATTAACCATGGATAAAATCGACAAAGATTATGGTAAGGGAAGTGTAATGATGATGAATGAAAGAAGCCAAGAACCACAAGAAGTTATTTCAACTGGATCTATTGGATTAGATACTGCGTTAGGAATTGGTGGATTACCAAAAGGAAGAATTATTGAAATATATGGACCAGAATCTTCTGGTAAGACAACTGTAGCAATACATGCAATTGCAGAAGCACAAAAGAAAGGTGGTATCTGTGCAATTATAGATGCTGAACATGCATTTGATAGTGCATATGCTAAGAAATTAGGTGTGGATGTAGATAGTTTATTAATCTCTCAACCAGATTATGGTGAGCAAGCTTTAGAAATTGCAGATAGATTAATCTTATCTGGTGCAGTGGATGTATTAGTTATTGACTCTGTTGCAGCATTGGTTCCAAAGAGCGAATTAGAAGGTGAAATGGGTGATTCTAAAATGGGATTACATGCAAGATTAATGTCTCAAGCATTGAGAAAATTAACAGCAACTATTAACAAAACTGGCACTATTTGTATTTTTATCAACCAATTAAGAGAGAAGATTGGAGTTATGTTTGGTAACCCAGAAACTACTACTGGTGGTAACGCATTAAAGTTCTATGCCTCTGTGAGATTGGATATTAGAAGAATGACTCAAATTAAAGATGGTGATGAAGCTATTGGAAATAGAGTGAAAGTAAAAGTGGTAAAAAATAAAGTTGCTCCACCATTTAGAGCTGCAGAATTTGAAATCATTTTTGGAGAAGGTATTAGTAAGATTGGAGAGATTATTGATATGGGTGTAGAATTGGATATTATTCAAAAGAGTGGATCTTGGTTTAGTTATGATTCAAATAAACTAGGTCAGGGTAGAGAAACGGTAAAACAATTATTACACGATAATCCAGAAATGGCCAACGAAATTGAAGCAAAAATAAGAGCTAAAATAGCTACAGCTGTAGAAGAAGCAAAAGCTTAAATTTTTTGGGTTTTTAGTTAGTTAGTAAGTATAAACCGCATCATTATTGGTGCGGTTTTTTTATATTTATAAAAAAAAGGTTGATCTATATTTTAAAATTCTTTATTCGTTTAGCATTATCTATCTTTTGTAAAGAAGTTCATGTAAAAAATAAACACCTTTTAGATACAAAAGGGCCTTTATTTATTATTGCCAATCACCCAAATTCATTTTTAGATGCAATTATAATTGGTGCATATTATAATAGAAGAGTTTATTTTTTAGCAAGAGGTGATGTGTTTGAAAAGAAAGTGTATAGATTTTTTTTGAACGCCTTAAATATGATTCCGGTATACAGGTTAAGAGAAGGGAAAGAGTTTTTACATCTGAATGATTATGCGATAAGAAAATCTATACAATTAATTTCAGAAGGTGAATCAGTATTAATATTTATTGAAGGGGTTTGTGTGAATGATCATCAATTACAACCATTTAAAAAAGGAACTGCAAGAATTTTAGAAGGTCTACATCAATTAAATGTATTTCCGATAATACATATCGCTGGAATTGGTTATAATAATTTTAGAGGAATTGGTAAAAAGGTTAATTTAATTATTACACAATTCTTATTTGATCAAAAAATAGAAAGCGCACACGATCGTGTGGCATTTAATAACCATGTTTGTAAGGTTTTAAATGAAAATATTTTCGTTCCAACACAAAAGACGATAATACATAAAAACTTCTGGTATTTCTTTCATAAACCTTATTTTAAAATCATTCTTCGTTTTGTAGATAAAAAAACAAAGGGAACTGTTTTTTACGATTCTGTATTATTTGCGCTATTATTATTTACCTATCCGATTTTTTTATTAATTCTATTTATTATTTTATCACAGTTTAATATAAGTACGGTTACTATATTAATAATACTAATCGCCATACCTTTGCTAAGCAAAAGCACCATATCATAAAATATCCAAAATGAATAAAAATATTCGCGTTTTAGAAAAAAGAAAAAAGATTGCTTTAATTGCACACGATAATAAGAAGAAAGATTTAATAGAGTGGGCGGTTCATAATAAAACAGAATTATCTAAACACTCTTTAGTTGCAACGGGTACTACTGGAAAATTAATTGAAGAAGCATTGGACCAGCCCGTAGTAAAACTATTAAGTGGACCATTGGGTGGTGACCAACAAATTGGCGCCATGATTGCTACAGGTGATATAGATGTGATATTCTTCTTTTTTGATCCTATGGAAGCACAACCACATGATAGTGATGTTAAAGCATTACTTAGATTGGCTGTTGCGTGGAACCTACCTATGGCATGTGACAGAACTACTGCAGACTTTTTAATGACTTCTAGATTTATGCAAGAAGAATATTCATACGAATTACCTAATTACACGCACTATCTAAATAGAAAAGTATAATGCCCTTTAAGATACACTCTAATTATACTCCTGCTGGTGATCAGCCTGCGGCCATTAAACAGCTTACAGAGGGGGTCTTGAATGGAGATAGGTATCAAACCTTACTGGGTGTAACGGGTTCCGGAAAAACCTTTACAATCGCCAATTTGGTACAAAATGTTCAAAGGCCCACGCTGGTATTAACGCACAATAAAACACTGGTTGCACAATTGTACGGAGAGTTCAAACAATTCTTTCCAGAAAATGCGGTGGGATATTTTGTTTCCTATTACGACTATTATCAACCAGAGGCATATTTACCCACATCGGGAGTGTATATCGAAAAAGATTTAAGCATTAATGAAGAGCTAGACAAGCTTCGTTTACAAGCAACGGCACAATTATTAAGCGGAAGAAGGGATATTATCATTGTAGCTAGTGTGAGTTGTATATATGGTATGGGTAATCCTACCGAATACGAAAACGGTATTATTAGAATTGAAGCAGGAATGACTTTTTCTAGACAGGCATTTTTACACGCATTGGTGAATAGTTTATATCACCGAACAGAAACAGAATTTGATAGAGCATCTTTTAGAGTTAAAGGAGATACGGTGGATATTAATCTTCCCTATGTGGATTATGGATATAGAATTACTTTTTTTGGAGATGAAATTGAAACGATAGAAAGCATTGAAATCGAGTCTGGCAAAAGAATTGAGCGAATGGAGAACGCGGCCATTTTTCCTGCTAATTTATATTTAGCACCGAAAGAAATGTTGCAAGAGATTATTTATGAGATTCAAGATGAAATGCGCGCTCAGGTAGAATATTTTAAAAAGATCGGAAGACCCATTGAAGCCCAAAGAATTAAGGAGCGTGTAGAATATGATATTGAAATGATCAGAGAGTTGGGGTATTGTACCGGAATTGAAAACTATTCAAGGTTTTTTGATAGAAGAAAACCAGGCACAAGACCCTTCTGCTTATTGGATTATTTCCCAAAAGATTTTATTTGTGTAATAGATGAAAGCCATGTAACCATTCCACAAATTTCAGGAATGTATGGAGGAGATAGAAGTAGAAAAATGAATTTGGTTGAGTTTGGTTTTAGACTTCCAAGTGCCATGGATAACCGTCCATTAAATTTTAATGAATTTGAAAATATTATTGGACAGTCTGTTTTTGTAAGTGCGACGCCTGGTGAATATGAATTAGAAAAAACAGATGGATTAATTGTTGAACAGGTGGTTAGACCAACCGGATTATTAGATCCGCCAATTGAAGTAAGACCTACAAAAAATCAAATAGATGATTTATTAGATGAAATTAGCACACAGGTAGAAAAGGGCGGTAGGATTTTAGTAACCACCCTTACCAAAAAAATGGCGGAAGAAATGGATCGTTATTTAAAGAACATCCAAATCAAATCCAAATATATACACAGTGATATTGATGCACTAGAGCGTGTTGAAATTTTAAGAGAGTTAAGATTGGGAGAGATTGATGTACTGGTGGGCGTAAACCTTTTAAGAGAGGGTTTGGACCTTCCAGAAGTCACGCTGGTAGCGGTTTTAGATGCAGATAAAGAGGGTTTTTTAAGAAACGAAAAATCATTAACCCAAACAGCTGGCCGTGCGGCAAGAAATGCGAATGGTAAAGTAATTTTTTATGCAGATCAAATTACCAAGAGTATGCAACGCACCATGGATGAAACAGAAAGAAGAAGAGCCAAACAAATTAAATACAATACCGAACATCATATCACCCCAACAACAGTGGTGAAGAGTATTGAACAAGTAATGGCGCAAACTGCGGTATTGGATATTAAAGGCTTTGACTTAAACAATATGAATATTCGAACCACGGATGGTTTAAATATGGCCGCAGAAGACGCGTCTGATTATGCAACTATTCCACAAACAGAAAAAGCAATTATGCAAACCAAGAAGCAAATGGAAAAATTTGCTAAAGCACAAGACTTTATGGAGGCTGCAAAACTGAGAGACGAGATGTTCCGATTAGAAGCACAGCTTGAAAAAATGAAAGCTGCTAAATAAGTATCTTTATCTTATTAAAATAAATAATGAACGAACTTCTCCAATCTATATACAACGGCCTTATACAAACCACCCCCATCGAAGCGGTTGCTGTGATCATGGGGATAGTATCGGTTTGGTATAGTAGGAAAGAAAACATCTTGGTATATCCAACGGGCCTTATCAATACCACCTTATATATTTATTTAAGCTTTAAGGGACATTTATTAGGAGAGGCAAGTGTGAATTTATATTATACCATTATGAGCTTATATGGTTGGTATTTGTGGACCAGAAAAACAGAAGACAAAACCCATTTTGTTTTACAAATCACCCATAGCAATAAAAAAGAGTGGCTACAACAATTATTGTTTTTTGGAGTAATCTATACCATCATTTATTTATTACTGACCTATGCAAAAACAGCATTTGCACCAGAAGCCATTCCATGGGCAGATGCATTTGCAAGTGCCACCGCATATACAGGAATGTGGTTAATGGCTAAAAAGAAAGTAGAGAGCTGGATTTGGTGGATATTAACCAATATCGCTTCCATACCATTATACTTTATAAAAGGATATGCGTTTACGAGCGTACAATTTATTGTATTATTAATTTTAGCCATTGCTGGATGGATCAGTTGGAATCAAAAATCAAAAGAAACCAATGAGTAAGCTAAAAAAAATAGTGATATTAGGTCCTGAATCTACAGGTAAATCAACACTTTGCGAGGCATTGTCCAATGCCTATAATACTATTTGGTGTGAAGAGTACGCAAGAGAATATCTTTCAAAGAATGGAACCGACTATCATTTTGAAAATTTACTGACCATTGCAAAAGGTCAGATAGCGAATGAAGAAAGGGCCACAAAAAAAGCAATAGAACAAAACAAGTCTCATTTAATTATTGATACAGATATGTATGTGATGAAGGTTTGGTGTGAATATGTTTTTAATAATTGTCATCCATATATTTTAGAAGAGATCAGTCAAAGAAAATATGATTTGTATTTGCTTTGTGATATTGATCTTCCGTGGACAGCAGATGAAATGCGTGAGTATCCAGACGAGCAACCAAGAAAAGAGTTGTTCGCGTTGTATAAAGAATTATTAATGAATCAGGAAACGCCTTGGGCAATTGTTTCAGGAACAGGTGAGGCTAGAACAAAGAACGCCATGAAATTCATTGATCAATATTGCGCTCAATAATTCAGGACCCAAAGGTTTAAATGAAAACTTATTTTTTTAAAAGAGCGCGGATATCTTCGTCATCTTCTAAATTATTCATCTCTCTTAAAATTTGAGGATATCTCCAAGCCACCCTTCTACTCATTGGAACGGCAGTGAATTTTTTAGGATTAGGAAAACCAGCCACAATCATCGCTGCTTCTGCACGCGTTAATTTCTTAGCAGATTTATGAAAAAAATGTTGCGCCGCAGCTTCTACACCAAAACAACCAGGACCCGTTTCAATGACATTTAAATACACTTCAAGAATTCTTTTTTTACCCCAGATCATTTCAATTAAAAAAGTAAAATAAAACTCGGGGATCTTTCTAATGTATTTATCATATCTCCCCCCCTGCCATAAAAAAACATTTTTAGCAGTTTGCTGTGTAATAGTGCTGGCGCCACCACCCAGCGGTATTCTAGATTTTTTTTTCTTCTTTTTAGGACGAAGACTTTTTTCCATTGCATCAAAATCAAATCCAATATGATCTGGAAATACCTGATCCTCGCTTGCAATAGCAGCTAGCTTAATATTATAAGACATGTCTTCCCATGATACATAATCTCTTTTTAATCCAAGCCCAAAAGCGTTGGTGATTTGTGTAATGGTAATGGGAGGATTAACAAACTTAATCAATACCACATAAGCCAAAGAGCTTAGGAATAGGTACAAAAAAACTTTTCGAATGATTTTAAACACGGCAATATTATAAAATGGCTACGCTAAATCTTTTTCCAATAGGACGATAGTTGGGATTTTTCTTTGCTTGAATTTTCCCTAATATAAAAGCACCAATCCCAGCACCCATTTTGGGTAAATTACTGGATTCAAAAACGGGATCTTTTCTAATTAATGAGTTCACCACATTTACCACAAAATAACCAGCACCCGCTGTTTGCAAGAGTGCACCATTACTGAAGACGCTGGTATATTGACTAGATTCTTTTGCAAAAGCTTTTATTTCATTAATGCCCAGAATCAATGTACCCAATTTAATGGTGTCAAAGTCTTTTGTACCCCACATGGTCATAGTGGGTTGCAAGCTAAACTGTTTTACATCAATGGTATCAGCCTTGATTCTAGAGATATAGCCAGTAATCCATTGGCTATTGCTAAATTCAAATTTGATATAGTTGCCAACAGTAAAATTCTTTATAACAATATTTCTGTCTTTCAATACCAATACACGATCAGATTGTGCAAAAAGGGTTGTAAAACAAAATAGCAATAAGAATGGTAGGAATAGTAGTTTTTTCACAACAGCAAATTACTTAATAATAACGAATAGCGCTATAAAATAATGCTGCACTAAATGTTAAAATAATGATAGCGGAAGCACGGTTAATCCATAATAAACTCTTCTCGGTTAATCTAGGTCTTAAAGCGCCCGCCAAAACTACTTTTAATAAATCCGAAATCAACACAAAAACCAGGCAGGTGCCAAAAACAATCAATTTGTATTGAAGGGGACTTTTGCTATCTGCAGCCGTAGCGCCAATGGCGGCAGTCCAAGCAAACCAAAATAAGAAAACGCTTGGGTTGAGGGTATTCATTAAATAGCCTGAAAAAAAACTTTTGATCAAATCTTTTTTACTAGAAAAAGCTACATTAGCATCTTCAGGATTTTCAATCACAATCTTTTTAAAAAACAAAGTATACAATCCAGTAATTAATAAAAATCCTGCTCCCAATAAAGCAATAGTGGCTTTGTGTTCTAGTACCAATTCAAATAAGCTTGTAAATAAATTACAAACCAATAATAAACTTATATCACTTGTGGAAACCCCTGCTACAAAAGCATATCCAGCTCTCTTGCCATTGGTTAAACTTTGTTTGATAATAGCAAATATTACCGGACCAATAGAGATACTTAAAATAAGGCCTAATAGAAGGCCTTTTAAAATGGGGGCAAACATGGTTATTGATTTAAAATAAAGGCTTTCCACTCTTTTAATAAATCTCCTTTAATCACTCTTGGAAATTTATGTTGTCCACCTACCTTGCCCTTACTTTCCATAAAAGACATAAATGTATTTTCTTTTAGTATGGTCAACTTTACTTCTTTCAAAGCAGATTTTCTTTCAACCGCATAATCATCATTGAGCTCACATAATTTTTGATCTATCAAATTAGCTAGCATCGTCTGATCAATAGCCTGATCACAAGCAATATACCAATGGTGCCCAAAGAAAGTACCCACAGGCTCTCCGGTCACACAATATTCCGGAATAGAAATATTTAATTCCTCACTTACCAATTGTACCGCCTTGTTCATATTATCAACACTTAAGTGTTCGCCAACCAAACTTAAAAAGTGTTTTGTTCTACCTGTAATAATGATCTCTGCGTTTTCTTTATCAATAAATCTTACCGTATCTCCAATTAAATAACGCCAAGCACCCGCAGCGGTACTTATTAAAATAGCATAATCCTTACCCTCTTCCACCTCATGAATCATCAAGGTTTCAGGCTTTTCAATCATATCACCATTGTTGTCAAAATTGATATCATCAAATGGAACAAATTCAAAAAAGATATGTTGGTTATACGATAAGCGCATGCCTTTTGCACCTTGTTTATCCTGCCATGCTAAAAACCCTTCACTAGCTAAATAGGTTTCTACATAAGTAATAGGTTTGCCTAATAATTTTTCAAAACCAATTTTATAAGGTTCAAAACTTACACCACCGTGCACAAAAAAAGTAAGGTTGGGCCAGATCTGGTGAATATTGTTTAGCTGATATCTTTCAATCACCATTTCCAAACACATTTGAATCCACGCTGGCACACCAATAATGAAACTAATATCCCAATTAGGCGCTTTTTCAACAATCTCTTTTAGTTTTTTATTCCAATCTCTTTCTTTAGCTATTTTTTTACCTGGTTTATAAAAAGGCTGAAACCAGAATGGTGCTTTTTTTGCAGTAATACCACTAAGGTCACCCGCATAGTAACCTGGACCCTTTTGTAAATCGGTACTACCACCCAAGGTTAACCAACCTCTGCCAATAGCAGAAAGGGGAACCCCCTCATAGTTGAAAAGACTGATCAATTGCTTGATCATAATAATCTTATTGCCTCTTAATAAGTCGTTGGTAACGGGAATATATTTACTAGCTGCTTCGCTGGTTCCACTGCTTAAAGCAAAATATTTAATTTTTCCAGGCCAGCAGATATCTTCCTGCCCTTCTAGTGTTTTATGCCACCACTCCGCATAAATCTTATTGTAATTGTAAACAGGAACAGCTTCTTGAAATCTTTTTGCAACACCTCTTCTTTGTAAAATATGTTCAAATCCAAATTGCTGACCAAAAGCCGTATAACGAGCCCTTCTTAGTAGCTTTTTAAGTACACGCATCTGAGATCTTTTGGGACTTCTTGGAGGAATTCCCAAAGCTTGTGTAATCGATTTTGGTAAGTTAATCTCAAATAATGGCATCTATCACAAAAATAGGAATGTTATTCCACCAAACGAAGTTACTTTTGCTCTATGATTAAAAATACTTTACTAGAAGCAGTAGCTGCGGGTTCTAAAGAACTACAAAAATTTTTTAACGGAACATTTACAGTAGAAAGCAAGGGTAGTTTAAACGATTTAGTTACCGAAGCCGATCATGCTTCAGAAAAAGCGATTTTTAAAGTGATTCAAGATGCCCATCCAGATCATTTTATTTTGAGTGAAGAAACAGGAGAAATCAAACAAGACTCCAATTATAAATGGATCATCGATCCTATTGATGGTACGATTAATTTCGCCAACGGTATACCTATTTGTTGTGTAAGTATTGGAATTGAAAAAGACGGAGCTATGATTATGGGTGCGGTGTACAATCCATTTATGAACGAACTATTTTTTGCAGAGAAAGGAAAGGGTGCAACACTGAATGACAAAAAAATTAGTGTAAGCGATGAAGATAATTTATTAAAGAGTTGTTTGGTAACAGG
>CALCEA010000090.1 GCA_937900675.1 uncultured Chitinophagaceae bacterium | reverse complement strand
GTAGCAGTTGAGCTTGTTGAGTTATCTAAACCAGCTCTAGATCTGATTACATTTACATCAGCTAATGCACCTGTTAAATCTGGAGAAGATTTTGCAGCTCTTGCTTCAGCTCTAATTAGGTATAGTTCAGCTAAACGAATAATGATCACATTATCTGTACCATTGATTCTTGAATATTTAAATGTTTTATTGGTAGTACCCATTAATCTAACATTCGTAGCTTTACGCTTATCAGCTGCTGGTTGTGCAACTAAAGTAGCACTTGAGCCAATTTCATTTCTTCCACCAAAAGCTGTTGGGAAATAGTAGAAAGCAATAGAGTTAGTATTATTAATATCATAAGATAATTCAAAAATACTTTCAGGCTTTGTGTTTTGGCTTAAGAACAATGTACTATAATCACTTGCTAATCCAGTTCCAGTACCTTTTAATGAATTAATAACTTCAGTAGCCAAAGTTTCAGCAGTTGCATAATCTTTAGTATATAAAGCAGCTCTAGCTTTTAAAGCCTTAGCAGCATTAGCTGTAGCTCTTCCAGATACATTTGCTTTCAAGTTTGCAATTGCATAATCTAAATCTTCATTGATCAATTTCCAAACATCTGCTTCAGATGATAATGCAATTGGATCAGCGTCTGCGGGGCTTAAAGTTGGAGTAGTTCTAATAGGTAAACCACGACCAGCTTTTGTAAATCCTTGATCACTTCCTCCGAATGCTCTTAATAAGTCAAAATACATTAAAGCTCTCAAAAATTTAGCTTCACCGATAGCTTGTGTTTTTGAGAAAGCTGGATCAGCAATAGCATCTGCAGATACCAAAATGGTATTTACTCTATTGATACCATTATAAATTTGGTTCCATGTATTTGTCAAGTTAGTATTATCAGGAAGTACCGCTCTGTTAGCATATTGCGCATAGGTTGGGAATGTTCCAGTATGAGAGATTACACCTGCATACATATCTGTTAAAGCCCAGTATTCAAGGCCATAATAACTTGTACTTTGTAATGCGTTGTAACAGCCTAATAAACCAGCTTCAACACCTTGTCTATTATTGTATGCAATAGTAGCATCTAAGGTTGTTTCTGGCTGCTGCTCCACCACTTTCTCACAAGAAGTAAGAAAGACAACTGAAGTGGCTAGTAATAAAATTTTATGTAGCATCTTTTTCATTTGATATAGTATTAAATGATTGATAATTAATTTAGAATCCAACATTTATACCAAAAGTGATTGTTTTGGCTTGTGGGAATGTTAAGAAATCTGTTCCTTGAGCTGTATTTGTAGAAGTAAATGTGCTAACCTCAGGATCAAAACCAGAATAGTTTGTCCATGTAATTAGGTTTTGTGCTTGTACATATACTTTCAAAGTTGATAATTTCATCTTTGAAGCTAATTTAGAATCTAAATTATATGCAAAAACTAAATTTTTCAAACGCGCGAAAGATCCATCTTCTAACCATCTATCAGAGTTTCTTCTGTTGTTTGCAGGGTCACCATAAACCGCTCTAGGCATTGTAGTTGAAGGATTTGTAGGAGTCCATCTGTTTAAAGTAGTAGCAAATTGACCAAACAAACCATTCATACCTTCTGCAAAGGCTCTGTTGTTATTATAGATTTTATTACCGCCAACAAATTGGAAGAATACTGATAATTCAAAATTCTTATAACTAAAATTGTTGGTAAAGCTTCCGAAGAACTTAGGCAATGCACCACCTAAGATTTCTTGGTCAGAAGAGTTGATTACGCCGTCACCATTGATATCTTTCCATTTGATATCACCTGGCTTAGCTGCAGTTCCATCTCTTTTTGTATCAATCTCAGATGTTGATTGGAAAATGCCAGCCATTCTGTAACCTCTAAATGAGTTTAAAGGATAACCTTGTTGTACCCAGCTAGCAAAACCAGATGCAAAAGGATTACCACCAAAAATGGTATCAACATTATTTGTTTGGAAAGTAACGTTAAAGTTAGTTGTCCAATTGAAATCTTTACTTACGATATTTCTTGTTTCTAAAGACAATTCAATACCCTTGTTAGTAATTCCACCTACGTTATCACTTACTGATAAGAAACCAGCGTTACCAACAAGACCTCTACTTGTCAAAAGATCATTTGTTTTTCTTTGATAAACTTCAGCAGTGATGTTGATTCTATTCCAAAATCCTAATTCTAAAGCAACATCAGTTTGAACTGAAGTTTCCCATCTTAAACCAGGGTTACCTAATTGAGAAGGAGATAAACCAGCTGATGTTAAGTAGTTCGCACCTGGGCTAATTAATGGTAAAGAACCAAATAAGCTTCCAGAGTTAGATCCACTGTAACCATGAGATCCACGGATTTTACCATTGCTTAAGAACTTCACTTTATTCATAAAGTTCTCATCTGTAAATCTCCAAGCTGCAGAAACAGCTGGGAATGTACCCCATCTTTTATCTACACCTAAGTTAGAAGAACCGTCTCTTCTGATACTTGCACTTAATAAGTATTTTCCTTTATAACCATAGTTCACTCTTCCTACATAACCAACAATACCAAATGCAGAACCTGAAGTAGACACATCCTTCTTAACAGATCCAGCAGATAATCTTCTGATAGAATTACCAGGGAAGTTTTCTGCTAAACCAAAAATTGATTCAAACTTTTGTGTTTGATAAGAAGCTACTGCAATTGCTGATAAATCATGGTTACCAAATGATTGCTTGTAACTTAAAATATTTTCATTAATTAAGTTCATGCTCTTATTGTACGCTTCAGTTGCTTGTCCTTTAACTCCAGCTCCAGCATTAGAGATAGAAGGATAGAAACGAGCTTCATTTAAAGCAACATAATCAGCACCTAAATTTACTTTGAAGCTTAATTGAGGAAGAATTTGATATTCACCACCCAAGTTTGCATTCACTCTGCTATTGTTTACTTTATTAAAGTTTTCTTTTGCAGCTAATAATGGACTCTCTACAGAAGAAAGAGGATCCTTACCATAAGTACCATCTGCATTGTATGCAGGAATATCAGAAGCTAACAATACTGCAGTACTCAAAACACCATAAATGTTGTTATCGTTTTGGATACGGTTTTGAATAGTATTGCTACCAGAGAAACCAGAAGTAATTTTAAACTTATCTGTTACTTGGTTATCTACATTAATTCTAAAATTGTATCGTTGAAACTTAGATCCAAGAATTGTACCATCTTGATCAAAATAACTACCACCAACAAAGAATTTAGTTTTATCGTTACCACCTTGTGCACTAATATCATGACTTTGAATTGGCGCAGCTCTAAAAATTAAATCTTGCCAATTTGTATTTACAGTTGAATTATCGTGAACAGTTGAACCAAAGTAAACAGATGGTTCACTTGTACCACCATATCTATTACCTAAAGACTCTTGTAATAAAGCTTGGAAATCGGGACCACTTAATGGTTCAATTTTTTTCCATGCTTCTTGAGTACCATAATATCCATTATATGAGAATCTTGTTTTTTGATTCTTACCTCTTTTAGTAGTAATCAAAACAACACCATTCGCACCTCTAGAACCATAAATTGCAGTTGCAGATGCATCTTTTAAAACTTCCAATGATTCAATATCATTTGGGTTAATATCTGCCAAACTGTTCAATACTTGGTTACCTACACCAATTTGTGAGAAAGAACCTGTAGCAATAGGAATACCATCTACTACATATAATGGTTGAGAACTACCATTGATTGTACCCACACCTCTTACATTGATGTTAATAGAAGCACCAGGAGTTCCAGATGCAGATGTTACATTAACACCAGCAATTCTACCTTGTAATGCTTGCTCAGGGCTTGTTAAAGACAAGTTCTTAATTTGAGCAGCGCTTACGCTACCCACAGAACCAGTGATGTCTCTTTTTCTTTGAGTACCATAACCAACAACCACCACTTCGTCTAGGTTGTTGTCAACTGCAGCTAAACTAACATTTATATTAGTCTTACCGTTGATTGAAATTTCTTTTGTAGAATATCCCACAGAACTAAATACAAGTGTTCCATTTAGACTTGTAAGGCTAATTGAATAAGCACCATTTGTTCCTGAAACTATTCCAGACTTTTGACCTTTAAGTGTAACAGATACCCCAGACAAAGGCTTACCTTGATTATCTGAAATGGTACCTTGCACTTTTACTTGCTGTGCTTGAGAAATCTGAATTCCCAAAAACATCGCAAAAACAAGAAGTAATTTTTTCATGTTCTGTTTATCGTTTTGTTTTAAAATAAAAATCGGTGTCGAATAATTGTATTAACAATAATGATTATGTATTGTTCACAATAATTTAACAATTGAGCAAAATACAGCAGAAAATTTCTGAATGATGAAATCTGTTAAACAAGAAAAAAAAATCAAAAAAAATACTTCCCTCACGGAACAACTTGGGGTGGGGGTTGCAGGGGAGGTTGTGATCAGAAAAGTACCACCGAATATCCTTTTCATATGTTTCAAACAATGTTTCACGT
>CALCEA010000089.1 GCA_937900675.1 uncultured Chitinophagaceae bacterium | reverse complement strand
AATTAGCTCGGTCACTCACCCAACTATTATTGGTAAAATTAGTGTCATTGATAAATGCATTAATTCCTGGGCCAATGGTATCCAATTGTTGGATGAAAAATGCAGGTTGTACAACAATATTATTGGCTACTCCAATAGCATCTTCAGTTTGATTATAGGCAAATGTTTGAATACTTATTGAGCCATTAGCTGTATTGGTTTCTTTTGGTAAAATAAATTGTACGCTAAATTTTCCATTTACTACAGTCGCTTTTCCTCTGTACAATATTCCATCCTTTGTTGGAACAGTTGTTTTAATGCTTGATGCCTGATTGCCTAATGTGGTTTTTTCTTTGATTACATCATACACTATACAATCTACCCATCCATTAAAAGCACTATGAATTGTTTGACCTTTCATGATTTGACCATCCAATTTAGTTAAAGTACCAGCAGTCAAACTGTCTTTGATGGTCAATTGAATCTTGTTTTTTGCAATGGATAATTTTAACGCTGGATCTCCCAGTAAACTAAATTTAAATGCATTCAATCTATCACCCTGCATAGACCAATTCGCATTTTTAGCCATTTGTAAAGATTGACCAATAGAATAATATTGTCCCTCTTTATTAGGCACTAATAAGGCTTGTGCAAATTGTTCATTAATCTGTTTATTACTATAGGCAAATACCAATCTATTCGCTGCCACCAAACCTATGATGCCATTACTATTTTGCATTAATGCATTGAATCCAATGGGGCTTAATTGAGGTTGATCGTATGGCGCAAAATCACAAGATGCTGTGATCATGAGTGGTAATTTGCCTGCATTATTCCATGCTTGCATACTAGCGCTATTGATAACAGCTTCTTCTGTAAGTCTCAGATAGTTTCCATGTCCAGTATAATTAAGCACCAAAGATCCATTATTGATAGTTTGGGCTATTTCATTCACCACTAATGGATAAGTTAAACCACCCGCCGTATTGGTTGCAGGATATAGATCTAGATATATTTTTTTATGGTTCCACTGATTGTTTTTTGATTGAATACCTGAACCAATGCTCTCCGCATCTTGCAAATGCAGATTGTAGTCCCCATCATCCGCAACCCAAGTAATTTGATTTTGCCAAATACCCCTTGAATTACCCAAGCTATATTGAATAATTTTATTCACCAGGGTATCTGCTTCAGCATTGGTTTTTGCAGGAATTCTACCAATAGCAATATCCAAGGAATTTACACTAGATGGAAAATTAATATCTGCACCTTCTTTTAAAATTGCATAAAAATCATCTGATGCATAACTATTCAAAATATCTAAAGAAGCTTCGCTTTCAAAAACAGGTACTTGACTATTTTTATTCAATCTTTTGATATTAAAATCTGCAGCACCTATAATGCACAAGTATTTCGCAAATGAAAGATTGTTTTTTGAGGAATTGATTTGTAGCCATTTTACAAAATTACGAATGGCAACCGGATGAACTAATCCTCCAGAAAACTCGTTGTAAATTTTAACTGGGTCAACAATCGCAACCTTATATCCATTTTGTTTTTGATGAAAATTTTGCAACTTAATTGCTGCTTGTTGAAATGAACTTGGCGCAATAATCAAATAATCAATTTGGGTATTGGTTAAAATATTTTGATTGCTCAATGAATCGATACTTACAACAGATTCAAAAGCATTTTGCTTGAACGCAAAATAAGATGGCTGGATGGTGGCGTTACTTGTAAAACTTATTTGATTGTTTGTATAACTAGTCGTCAAAGCCAATGGATTCAATGGATTGCTGATATCCCAGACCATGGTGGTAGCATCTGCATCTCCTAATTCATACAAATAACTTTGAGCTTCTTGTCCATGAAAAAAGAGTGTATTTCTATTCGCAAATCTTAAGGATTTGGTTAAATGAAATGTTACAAAATCTACCCATCCAGTACTTCCCAATGGGGCATTGTATTGTAATGCTATATTGGTATTTGCAATACTATTTTTGTTTGGCCAAAAAGAAAAACTATCCAAAACCATATTCGCTGTAGCATCATAGACTAAACCAGAAACTGGATTAACCAATGTGGATTTAATTTTTGTATCGGACCAATTAAAATCAAATTGCGCTTTTTGATTATAGTTAGTAGAAACATATTGTGCATTGACAAGGATAGGAAAAGTTTCAATTAGATTGGCTGTATTAATAGTGGTTGAAATGGAATTTGATTTTCCTGCTCCCTGCCCCATTGGACTTCCCAACCATAACTTTCCACTATTTAAAATATTCAAACTATCATTTTCCCAAAGTATATGTTCTTGATACCTATTTATTTTTTGAGTACTCGAAGAAACCGTTTTAGCTGATTCAATTCTTTTACCATTTTCTCCAATGGTCAAGAAATAAAAAGCAGTATCTGAATGATGTAATTTTTTATGTTTCCATTGCAAATCAGTTCCCCATTTTTCCCAAACAATATTTCCGGGTGCATAAAAAATGAATCGATCTATTTCGTCAAAAATGCCATCTCCCCCGTCTTTAACTTCAATAGACATTTCTTGATTGCCCGGGGGCATATTAGAAGGTACTTTTTCTGATAATGCAGAAAGATCAAAGCCAAATAATTGAATCTTGCTAGAGTTAATGGGTAGCGATACCCCCATTTGTTTTAATTGAGCACCTGTAACCTGATAAATGGCTCTTTGAGATCGGAAGAGCACACGTCTGAACTCCAGTCACCGATGTTTATCTCGT
>CALCEA010000088.1 GCA_937900675.1 uncultured Chitinophagaceae bacterium | reverse complement strand
ATTACTTAGGATTCTTAGTAGGAGCAGATCCTGGAGCAGCAGGGTTGTATGCTAACTCATTATCTGGAACATCCCAATAGTCTAAATAACCATAAACAATTTTCGCTTTAGTGTTTACTGCACCAGTAAATGATACAACAACAGCATTTGTACGACCTTTAGCAGGATTGATTACATCCCAACGACGAGCGTCATAGAAAGATAATCCTTTGAATGCTAAAGCAATTCTTCTTTCAGCTCTTAATTCTTCGTATGCAGCATCCTTAGTTAATCCAGTTGCAAGAGCAGTTAAGCCAGCACCTTGGTAAGCTCTAACAGCATCGATAGATTTAACACCATCATCAATTTTACCAGTCATGATCAAAGCTTCTGCTTTCATTAACTCATTCTCTTCAAATGTAGCAGCTAAAGTGATTTCATTAGCACCAGCAGCTTGATTAGAATAAGTAATTACACCTGCTAATCCATTACCACCATTTTTCAATGTGTAACGAGTATTGAATGCATTACCACGATCTGTGTTGAACAAACCAACAGAAGCTAATTTTAATACATTATTATCAAAACGCTTATCACCAGTTCTGAATTCTTGGATCCAACGCTCACTTACTTTGTAAGTGTTTGTTGAACCAGTAGCCGCATTTTGAGAAGCTTTATCAGCAACGCTAATACCAGTACCTAAGAAGTCGCCATTCGCATCAGAACGACCAGTGAAGATCTTATCAGTAGACTTAACACCATTAGCAGTTAATGCTAAAATAGTAGACCATTGAGTTGCAGTCATTTCGTCTTTCAAAGTATTCACTAAGATATTACGAGCTTTCATTGTATTGATAGTGCGAGTCCACTCTGCAGTAGATAACACACCACCTTTACCAATTTGAACATAGTTAGGTAACACCTTAGCCATGATTGAATTGTAGGTAGTAGCATCTGTAACACCAGCCAAAGCATTAATAGATTTATCATAATTTGCATTAGACTCATTGATAATAGCTTCTTTAGTTACATAGTTACCATTTGTTTTTGCAGCAGCAGTTGTTTCATTTTGAATGATACCTGCATAATACATAGATCCAATTTGACCATATGCAAAACCTTTCCACCAATATGCCCAAGCTTGTAATGTAGCTTTTTTAGTAGCTGCATTAGCGCCAGAGAATTGCACTTTACTTGCTAAGTCTAAAATAGTATTAGCTGAAGTAATCATATTGTATGAATATGCCCACTGATAGAAAGTTGTATTACTACCACCTTGTGCATTTTGGTTAGCGTAACGCACTAACTCATATTGAGTTTTTGGGTTAGATGGGTTCAACACCACAGTACCATTATCTAATGTTACTGAGTTTGGACAACCAATCTGATTCATGAAAGCATTCGCAGCTTCTGCACCAATGATGTCTCCCATTAATTCTTGGAAACCCATAGCACCTGGCCAATAACGACCATAAACACCATCTGAATACTTCAAGTCAAAGAAACCGTTTCTGTAAATTCCTCCTTGTGCAAATGAAATCACACCTGATTCATTTTGTGCACTCTCTGGAGTAGGAGCGTTGGTATTAGAAATATCAAGGTCTTTCTTACAAGCGGTTAAGCTTAAAGCAATTCCCAATATCCCAACCAAAATTTTATTATTCTTCATATCTGATAATTTATTTAGTTAAGGTTTAAAATCCAACATTCAAACCAATAGTATATTGTTTAGTGTTAGGAATGGTATTGTGATCTAAACCACGGTCAAATGCTGAGTTTGTAGAATAGTTCACCTCAGGATCCATACCAGAGTATGGAGTAACTGTAATCAAGTTACGACCAGACAATACTAATTGTAAACGAGTGAAAGCTTTCACTTTTGCAAACTTATTTAAATCAATACCTACTGAGATATTTCTTAATCTTACAAAACTTGCATCTTCATAGAAATAGTTTTTAGTACC
>CALCEA010000087.1 GCA_937900675.1 uncultured Chitinophagaceae bacterium | reverse complement strand
TTTGTCTTTTATTGCTCATATAACAAAGCTACATTATTTGTTTAAACCAATGCTAGGTCTAAAACTTGCTGCATGGTTTTTACATAATGAAATTGAACCCCTTTGATGAAGTTTTGATCAATTTCATTGACATCTTTTTCATTTTGCCAGCAAAGAATTATCTCTTTCATCCCTGCTCTTTTAGCTGCAAGTATCTTTTCTTTGATACCTCCAACAGGAAGAACCTGACCTCTCAGGGTAATCTCCCCTGTCATGGCTAAATATGGTTTAACCTTTCTACCAGTAAATGCAGAACTTAATGCTGTTAGCATTGTAATTCCGGCACTAGGACCATCTTTTGGCACTGCACCTTCTGGCACATGCACATGGATAGATTTGGTTTTAAACAACTCAGGATCCACGCCAATTTTCTTATAATTCGCTTGTAAATAAGTTAATGCTGTTGTAGCACTCTCTTTCATTACATTACCTAAATTACCTGTTAATTTCAATTCACCTTTTCCTTCTGCCAATAAAGTTTCAATAAATAAAATATCTCCGCCAACATAAGTCCAAGCTAATCCAACTGCAACACCAGGCATATTGACTGTCTTATACAAATCATTGCTGTATCTAGATTGACCCAATATCTTGATTAAATCTGCCTTACTAACCGTTGGTTTCACTTTGTGCTTATAGGCCAACTCTTTAGCTTGATATCTCATAATAGAAGCCAACTGTCTATCCAATTCTCTTACACCACTCTCTCTAGTATAATCTTCAATTACTTTTTCTAAAACACTATCCTGTATTTTGAAATTGATTTTATCCAAACCATGTGCTTCTTTTTGTTTAGGCAACAAATGTCTTTTCGCAATTTCAATTTTCTCTTCTACTGCATAACCACTTAAGTCAATAATTTCTAATCGATCTCTTAATGCAGGTTGAATCTGACTAATATCATTTGCCGTGGCAATAAATAAAGTCTTACTTAAATCATATTCTGATTCTAAATAATTATCATAGAAACTATGATTTTGTTCCGGATCCAATACTTCTAATAAAGCACTTGAAGGATCTCCTCTTAAATCTTTACCAATTTTATCAATCTCATCTAGGATCATTACAGGATTAGAAGTTTTTACCTTTCTGATGCTTTGAATAATTCTTCCTGGCATAGCACCAATATAGGTTTTGCGATGTCCTCTGATTTCACTTTCATCATGTAATCCACCCAAACTAACTCTAGTGTATTTTCTACCAATAGCATGAGCAATAGATCTTCCCAATGATGTTTTTCCAATTCCTGGAGGACCTAAGAAACACAAAATAGGACTCTTCATGTCTCCTTTTAATTTCAGTACCGCCAAATATTCAATAATTCTATTCTTAATTTTAGACATACCATAATGGTCATTGTCTAAAACCTTTTTTGCATTCTTTAAATCATAATTATCATCTGTGTACTCTAACCATGGTAGATCTAATAATAAATCTAAATGATTGTATACAACAGAGTAATCTGGTGTACTTGGATGCATTCTTTCCAATTTCTCCAAGCCAGTTTGAAATAATTTCTTAGCTGTTTCAGGCCATTTTTTATTTTCAGACTTCTTTTTCATTTCAACAATCTCACGCTCATTTGGATCTCCACCTAATTCATCCTTGATACTCTTTAATTGTTGTTGTAAGAAATAATCTCTTTGTTGTTTGTCTAATTCTGTTCTAGTCTTATTGGCAACCTTATTTTTTAATTCAACAAATTGTAATTCTTGTTGTAAAAAATGAATTAATTTTTCTGCTCTTGGTGTAATTCCATTTAATTCAAGCAAAGCTTGTTTTTCATTAATGGACACATTCAAGTTGCTACTCACAAAATTGATTAAGAATAAAGGACTTTCTATATTCTTTAAAATCATCGCAGCTTCAGAAGGGAAATTAGGAGACAATTGAATAATCTGAGTCGCTAAATCTTTAATGGTAGCTAATAAAGCCTGAAAATTCTGATCTTCCTTACTGATCTTCTCTTCTTCAATAATCGCCACTTTGGCTTTAAAGAAAGGATCCACCTCAACCATTTCTATTAATTCAAATCTTTTCTTTCCTTGAATAATAATGGTGGTACCTCCATCCTGCATCTTGATCATCTTGATCACTTTGGCAACCGTTCCTACCTTACATAAATCTGCAGCAGTAGGATCTTCAATATTGCCATCCATTTGAGAAACTACCCCAATTAATTTGTCTTTCCCAAATGCCGCTTTCACTGCCTGTATACTTTTATCTCTACCCACAGTAATAGGAATGACTACCCCCGGAAACAACACAGTGTTTCTTAATGGCAGTATAGGAATCATCTCCTCCATTTCTAATGCTGGCTCATTTTCCATATCCTGCTCATTAAACGAAAAAAGCGGTATGAACTCATTCTCTTCTTCTGTCTTAAAAAGTATATTATTCACTGTCTATCAATTTATTAATTAGCATAAATGATCTGGTCAATTTGACATAATCCTATCTCAAAAAGGATTCATTTATGAGTTTAGTATATATGCAATATATGTGCCAAAATCTACGGTAAAGGCAAAAAAAATCCCTCCGCATGCGGAGGGACCTTCTTGCAAGAAGTTTTATACTTCTAATTACTTTTTAGCAGCAGTATCAACAGCAGTTGAATCAGCAGCTACAGCAGTAGTGTCAACAGCAACAGCAGCTGTATCAACAGTTGCAGCAGCAGTATCAGTTGTTGCTTCAGTAGAAGCGCCACCACAAGCAGCTAATGCAGCGATAGCGAAGATTGCGAATACTTTTTTCATTTTCAGGTTTTTTTAAGTTTGGTATTAAAAATACGTGTGCAAATATATACAGAGACTTGTTAATGTCCAAATTTTAACTAATATTTTTAATTATTTTTTCAAAAACAACCCAAAAGCTTAGTTAAAGCCCTCCTAACTACTTCTTCCTGAAATAGATACGAATTGGCACCCCAGTAAATTTAAAATTAGCTCTAATCTGATTTTCGAGGTAATTTCTATACGGAGTCTTGATATCATCAGGGAAATTGGTGAAGAATGCAAAACTTGGAACCCTAGTTGGCAATTGCTGAACAAATTTGATTTTGATCACATGCCCTCTAACTACTGGTGCCTGGTATTTTTCTATCACTTTTAGCATGATTTCATTCAACTTAGAAGTAGCAATCTTTCTATGCTTGTTTTCATAAACATCCAGTGCTAACTCAATCGCTTTAAAAATCCTTGTTTTCTCTGTTGCTGATATAAATAGAATCGGCACATCGGTAAAAGGTGCCAGTTTGTCTTTTAACTTCTTCTCATAGTCTCTAGCAGTATTGGTGTCTTTTGGAATCAAATCCCATTTATTCACCAAAACCACTATCCCCTTACCTTTTCTAATGGCTAAACTAAAAATACTCAAGTCCTGAGCAGTTACCCCTTTTTCAGCGTCCAAAACCAACATACAAACATCTGCTTCATCCATTGCTTTAATGGCACGAATTACTGAGTAAAACTCTAAATCATCCTTCTCTTTATTCTTTCTTCTGATACCTGCAGTGTCAATTAACATGAACTCTTTTTGGAACATATTGTAATGAGTATGAATGGTATCACGAGTAGTACCTGCAATTTCACTTACAATTGTTCTCTCTTGTCCAATCATGGCATTTAGTAAACTAGACTTACCCGCATTGGGTTGTCCAACGATAGCAATTTTAGGGATAGAAGGTGCCTCTTCTGGCTCAGCCCCTTCAGGCAATTCTGCATTGGCAGCTGTCTTTGGCTCTTCTTTGATATCCGCTGTAACGGCATCCAATAACTCCCCAGTTCCACTACCTGAAATAGAGCTAATAAAGAAATTATGCTCAAAACCCATTGAGTAAAACTCTGTACCTTCTAATGCCCTAGTTGAGTTGTCTACCTTATTCACTGTCACATAGACTGGCTTAGTAGTTCTTCTAAGCATATCTGCCATAGCATCATCCAAATCAGTCAAACCAGTGGCAGCATCCACCATAAAAATGATGGCATTCGCCTCGTCAATGGCAATTCTAACTTGCTTTCTAATCTCCGTCTCAAACATATCGCTTGAATCTGGCACAAAACCACCCGTGTCAATCACATTGAATGACTTTCCATTCCAATCGGTAACACCATATTGTCGGTCTCTAGTTACCCCACTTATATCGTCCACAATCGCCTTTCGTTCTTCTAAAAAACGATTGAACAATGTACTTTTTCCAACATTTGGTCTTCCAACAATGGCTACTGTATAGCTCATATAAATTTCATTTAAATATTTAAATAAAATAGCATAAATTATTGATAATCAAATATATAATACTATTTATATTTTGTTTTACTGATACCCGTATTCCTTTAATTTAAGGTCGTTATCTCTCCACTTAGGCTTTACTTTCACAAACAACTCTAAGTATACTTTGGACCCTATAAACTCCTCTATATCCTTTCTAGCCTGCACCCCAATCTCCTTAATCATTTTACCCTTTTCGCCAATGATAATGGCTTTCTGGGTCTCTCTATTCACCACAATATCTGCCTGAATTTTAATTAAGAGCGGTTGTTCCTTGTATGAATTTACTAAAACTGCTGTATGATAGGGAATCTCTTCTCCAAACAGTCCGTAGATCTTCTCTCTAATGATTTCACTAACGAAAAATTTAGTGGGCAAATCACTTAAATCTTCTTGACTGTAAAAAGGGAAACCTTCAGGAACATACTCTAAAATTAGTTTCAATAACCTTTCTATATCATTCTTATTCAATGCACTAAGTGTAATTAAGCTAGTACAATACTTCTTTTCCTTAAAGAAAGCATTGGCCTCTTTTACCTGCTGTGCAGTAGCTAGATCTGACTTATTTAAGACTACAATACAAGGAACTTTTAGCTTCAATCCGCTAAAAATGGCATCAACTTCCTCTAGGTTATCTCTAATATCCACCATCAATAATCCTAAATCTGCATCTTCTAAGGCCGATTTAACAGCTCCCATCATTTTCTCATGAAGCTTGTATTTGGGATCAATAATCCCTGGTGTATCCGAAAAGATTACCTGATACTCGTCTTCCTTATTCAAAAAGGCCTTAATTCTATGTCTGGTGGTCTGCACTTTGGAAGAGACAATAGCCATTTTCTCGCCCATTAAGGCGTTCAGTAAAGTGCTTTTACCAGCATTAGGTTTACCAAATATGTTTACAAACCCGACTTTCATAGAAAAAAAATCCGCTCTCGATATGAATCGGGAGCGGGTTACTTTAGTTGCGAGGGAAGGGATCGAACCTCCGACCTTCGGGTTATGAGCCCGACGAGCTACCGCTGCTCTACCTCGCGATGTTTGGAGGGCAAAGGTAGGTCAATATTCTTTCTAAACCAAGTTTAAACAAAGAAAAAGCCCCTCAATTGCTTGAGAGGCTTTATTTATTTGAGAATTAAAGCTTACTAAGCGGTTGCTTTTCTATTTTTCATATAAACATATAAGCCACCGAAAGCCACAATCAAGATAATCGGGATGGTTAAAGTGGCATTGATGATTTCTGGACCAGCTAATTTCTTAGCCTCATTGGTAACAGCAGCTAAATTTTCTGCAGTAGTACCCGCTGGTATTTTAGCAGCCACCAATTTGTCATAGAAATCACTCATAAAGATCATATAGATAGAAACTGCAAACATGCCAGCTCCACCCATTAAATTAATGCCTACAGCACCCGTTTCTGGCAAGTTCTCTGACACAAATCCTAACATGGTTGGCCAGAAATAGCAAACGCCTATACCAAATACAATGGCACCTACAAATAACATATTACCAGCGCTATGTCCTAAAATGTATAAACCAGCTGCTGCTAAAATGCTTGAGATTAATAATACTCCTTGAGGAGATAATTTGTGTACCACAGGTTCAGCCAAACCTCTTCCTAATACCATGATCCCAGTTTCAATAGTTAGCAAAAGAATGGCATTTTCACTTACATTCTTTAATAATACATCAATCCATTGTCCAGTAAACAATTCTGTGATGGCTGTACCAAACATACAGATGAACATGAATATAAATAATGGATTCAATAATGATTTATACATCGTAGAAGATGAAACACCACTAGAAACACGCTCGGTTACAGGGAACTCCAATTTAGAAAATAAATAGCCATATAAAATAGTTGGGATTAACATAATGCCCACTTGATAATGCATGCCTAATCCAATCTTATTGAATAAATAAACCACTAAAGTACCAATTACGATTCCTCCAGGGAACCATAAATGGAAGTGATTTAATTTTGTGGTCTTGTTTTCTGGATATAATGAAGTTACCAATGGATTACAAGAAGCTTCAACCAAGCCATTTGCAATACCCACGCATAAAGTAGACACAAACAATGTCCAATATCCAGTTGCAAAAATAGTTAATGCAATTCCGGCAAAATGGAATAGAAACGCTAGTACTAGCAATCTTTTCATTCCAATAATATCAACAATAGTACCACCCACAAGAATCGCTAATGGGAATCCCCAGAAAGCAGTTGCTGCAATCGTACCTAATTGTGCGGAATCTAAATTAAAATCAATGCCCTGTTGACTTAGTACACCCGCTCTTATTCCAAAGGAAAGAGAAGTCACTAAAAGTGCCAAACAGCTGGCAACAAATAGTTTGTTTGTTTCAATGTTTTTTGACATAATCGTTGGTTTTGGTTTTTGACAGCATAAATTAAAACTTTTTTGCTAATTAATACCAAAAACCTCCACAATTAGTCATTTCTACGCTTGATATTGGAAGCACCTGATGAATGAGTTTCCGAAATTTTAGCATCTCCTGTATAATGAATAGAACTAGCACCTGAAGCTGACAACTTCATTAATTGTGATGCATTTACTGAAACATCGCTAGCCCCTGAAGCACTTACTGAAGCACCCTTTACTTTAAAATCATTCAATTTTGCATCGCTAGCCCCTGAACATTCAATTGCTAAATCTTCTGCAGAACCTTTTAATTCAACATTACTTGCTCCAGAACAATCAATAGTCACATTAGTTGATTGAGCATTAGCTTTAAAGCTTGAAGCACCAGACAATTCCATTAATATGGTTCCTACATTTAAATTCGCATTTTTCAAATCACTAGCACCTGACATCTTAATTCTCATTTTAGGAGACTCGATCGTTCCTACAATATGAACATTCGAAGCACCAGAAGCAGATAATGCATTAATCTCTTTGATACTCACATAAGCCTTGGTTTGATAATTACCCCATTTCTTCCAAGAAAACCAGTTGCCAGACTCCCCTAATCTAATTATCAAGGTACCACCAAACACTTCAGTAACTATTTGATCTCTAATATCATCTTCAGATGCGCTCACCGCCACTTCGTTTACATTTGACTGAGTAAGGTATAAATCAATTGCGCTGGAAACTTTAATGGCATTAAAAGCTGGCACAGACCTTTTTTGAGCATGTGAATCATAGATTAAGCCAGATTTTTGAGCCATTGATTGTAAGCTAATGGCCAATAAAAGAAAGCATAGTATTTTTTTCATAGTAGTTATTTATTTCTGTAAAACGAAAATGGCTTCATAAAGTTACAATAGTAGATACCGGAATTTATATTTAATTTTGCCCCGTCCTCGGGGTGCTGTAAAAAGCTGAGATAAAACCCGTTGAACCTGAACAGGGTAATTCCTGCGAAGGGAAGGTACCGCAC
>CALCEA010000086.1 GCA_937900675.1 uncultured Chitinophagaceae bacterium | reverse complement strand
GATTATTATGATTTTGCCCTAACTTTTACCTAGTTTTTATTTTAAAAATTAAACATGATAAATATGGGCAACAAATTAATGCTTTTAACGGCCTTTATTGGCTGTCTATTTTTGATGGCTTTTAGAGCACCTAAGAAGAAAAAAGTACTCTTTTTTGGAGATTCTATCACTCAAATGGGGGTTCAAAAAGGGGGTTATATAGATGTTTTAAATAATCAAATCAAAGCTGAAGGCAAGCAAGATCAAATTGAATTAGTGGGTGCGGGAATTGGGGGAAATAAAATTTATGATCTGTTTTTAAGAATGGATAAAGATGTATTAGCGCAACAACCAGATGTTGTAGTAATCTGGGTTGGTGTGAATGATGTTTGGCATAAATCTAGTTTTGGTACTGGAACCGATTATGATAAGTTTGGCATTTTCTATGATGCAGTGGTGAAGAAGATTCAAGCTGCTGGTGCTAAAGTAGTAGTAGTTACTCCTGCAGCGATTGGTGAAAGAAATGATTTCTCCAACTCTCAAGATGGTGATTTAAATCAATACAGTGCTTGGATTAGAAAGTACGCAGCTGAAAATCATTTAGGCTTGGTGGATTTGAGAAAATCTTTTCATGACTATAGTGTAGCGAATAATCCAGAGAACAAAGAGAGTGGTATTCTAACTTATGATAGAGTGCACTTAAATGAGAAAGGGAATGCATTGGTTGCTGCAGAGATGTGGAAAGCGATTCAATAAGCAATAGTATATATTCATTAAAAAGGCCTCAGTTCACTGAGGCCTTTTTAATTATGCTACAATAGCTAAATAATAATTTTTCTTTCCTTTTTGGAAGAGGATATATTTTCCTTGTAATAATTGTGCGCTAGTTACTGTGGTAAAATTTGTGGTAATTTTTTCTTTGTTAATACCTATACCACCTGCTTGCCACATTTTTCTTGCTTCGCCTTTGCTTGGGAAGATCGCAGTGTCTGCTAATAATTCCACTATATCATAACCTGCTGCAATCTTTGCAGCGTCTATGTTTACAGTAGGCACACCATCCATTACTTGCAATAATTGTGTTTCATTCAATGATTGCAACACTTCTGTAGTAGCGTTGCCAAATAAAATTTCTGTAGCTTGTATAGCAAAAGTTAAATCTGCTTCGCTGTGCACTAACTTGGTTAATTCAGCAGCCAATGCTTTTTGTAAAATTCTTAATTGAGGCGCTGCTTCATGTTCTGCAATCAATCCTTCAATCACTGATGGTTCTAATAAAGTAAATATCTTGATCCACTTATTTGCATCTTCATCGCTCGCATTTAACCAGAACTGATAAAATTGGTAAGGAGATGTTTTAGAAGAGTCTAACCATACATTTCCTTTTTCTGTTTTACCAAACTTTCCTCCGTCTGCTTTGGTAATTAATGGACAAGTAAATGCAAATGCTTCTCCACCAGTTTTTCTTCTAATAATTTCTGTACCTGTTGTAATATTTCCCCACTGATCACTTCCGCCCATTTGTACCTTACAGTTTTTGTTTTGATACAACCAGTAGAAATCATATCCTTGAACCAATTGATAAGTAAATTCTGTAAAGCTCATTCCATTATCACCTTCCAATCTTTTCTTCACGCTATCCTTAGACATCATGTAGTTCACAGTAATATGTTTACCTACATCTCTAATAAAGTTTAAGAAACTAAAATCTTTAAACCAATCATAGTTGTTTACTAGTTCAGCTGCATTGGATTTGTTGGCGTCAAAATCTAAGAAATGAGATAACTGTTTTTTAACACCTGCTAAATTGAATGCCAATGTTTCTTCACTCAATAAATTTCTTTCTTCACTCTTTCCACTAGGATCACCCACCATACCAGTTGCACCACCAACTAGGGCATAAGGTTTATGTCCTGCTCTTTGTAAATGCATCAACAACAAAATAGGCACCAAGCTTCCAATATGCAAACTATCTGAAGTTGGATCAAATCCGATATAACCAGAAACCTGTTCTTTTTCAAACAATTCCTCGGTACCTGGCATAATATCTTGAATCATACCTCTCCATCTTAATTCTTGGATCAATGTCATAGTTGCATACTTTCGGCAAAAATAACTAACAAAAAGCAATATTTTTGCATCATGAACCCCACAACGCAAACATTTGGTGACGGAACCAGAATATTTCAATTTTTAGTAGACACTGTTTTGATATTTATTTTGGCCTATTTCTTATATCAGTGGTATAATTTTTATGTGTATTACTGGGGTTTCTATCCCATTCGTTATGGGGCATTTTTCTTTATGACCATGTGGGTATATGTGTTTTTATTTGAGTTCATCTTTTTAAGAACGCCTGCAAAATGGTTGTCAGGTACCAAAGTGGTTTCAGAGAATGGATCGAGACCCCATATTGGTCAGTTCTTTATTAGAGCATGTATTAGAACCACTATTATTTCTTTTTTTGGATTAGCATGGAATGGCAAGCCCTTACATGATACTTTGTCCAAAACCAAGCTAGTGGCTTCAGAAACGCCACTGGTTTAAATCATTCCTTAATTCGCAAGCTATACGCATATAGTGCAAGTACATTTGTAAAAATTTTATAATGGCCAAGATAGGTATCAATATTGCAACAGGTAGTTTACAACAAGCAGAGATGATTGTGGGGATAGATTTAGGTACTACCAATAGTTTGGTGGCGATTATTCATCCAGAAACAAAACAACCCACTGCTTTAAAAGAATTTGATGGCTCCAGTGTGGTGCCAAGTATTATTCACTTTGACGCATTTGGAAATACCACAGTAGGGGCTGCAGCAAAATCTTTTTTAGAAACAGATCCTGCGAATACAATTTTTAGTGCGAAGCGTTTAATGGGTAAATCTTATAAAGATGTAAAAGAACACCAAGACTTTTTTGCTTATAAAATTATTGATGACAACACAGAGAGTTTGGTGAAAGTGCAAATAGGGGATCAGTTTTATTCACCGATTGAATTAAGCTCATTCATTTTAGCAGAATTAAAAAAGAGAGCGGAACATATTTTAAAAACACCTGTTACCAAAGCGGTAATCACTGTGCCTGCTTATTTTAACGATGCTCAAAGACAGGCTACGCGTGATGCAGGTAAACTAGCAGGTTTAGATGTGTTAAGAATTATCAACGAGCCAACTGCTGCTAGCTTGGCTTATGGTTTAGGAATGAATCCTACAGAAGAAAAAACCATTGCAGTCTATGATTTAGGTGGAGGTACTTTTGATATATCTATTTTAAAAATTGCCAACGGAATTTTTGAAGTACTAAGTACCAATGGAGATACTTATTTAGGAGGAGATGATTTAGACAGAGCGATTATTGAATATTGGATGAAGTCTTGGAAGGTAGATGATTTAAACAATCACAAACAATTACAACAAGAATTAAGATTGGCTGCAGAGCAAGCTAAAGTTACTTTATCTAATGCTGATATTTTTGAAACAGAATTTGCTGGAGAAAAAATTAGCATCACCAAAGAAGTGTTTGAAAGCTTAATACATCCTATTGTAAAAAGAACAATGGATTGTTGCAGCAACGCTATGCGTGATGCGGGTTTGCAAGTAAGCGATATCAATACCGTATTAATGGTTGGTGGAAGTACTCGTGTTCCTTTGGTTAAAAAATTGGTAGCTGATTTCTTTCAACAAGAAGTGAATGATTCTGTGAATCCAGATGAAGTAGTAGCATTAGGTGCTGCAGTGCAAGCAGATATTTTAGCTGGTAATAATCAATCCATGTTATTATTAGATATCACTCCATTAAGTTTAGGTATTGAAACCATGGGTGGATTGATGGATGTTTTATTACCAAGAAATGCAAAAATTCCCACCAAAGCTGGAAGACAATACACTACTCAAAAAGATGGTCAAACAGGAATGGTGATTTCAGTGTATCAAGGAGAAAGAGATTTGGTAAAAGACAATAGAAAACTAGGAGAGTTTACTTTAACAGGTATTCCTAATATGCCAGCAGGTCTTCCAAAAGTGGATGTGAGTTTTTTAATTAATGCAGATGGAATTTTACAAGTAAGTGCGAAAGAATTAAGAAGTGGAGTGAGTCAAACCATTGATATCAAACCTCAATATGGTTTAACGGATGAAGAAGTAGAACAAAGATTATTAGATAGCATCACACATGCTAAAGATGATATAGCGAGTAGGGCATTAGTGGAAGCTAGAACAGAAGCGGAGCAGATTTTATCTGTTACAGAGAAGTTTTTGACCAAGAATGCATCTATTTTAACCAAGGAAGAGATCACCGCAAGCGCAACAGCAATGCAGGCCCTTCAATTGGCTATTACCATGGAAGACAAGAACTTAATCCAAGCCAAAACCGAGGAATTAAACGAAGTAACCCGCCCATTTGCCGAAAGAGCCATGGATGAAGCCATCTCTGGAGCCCTAAAAGGCAAGGGAATTATGGATTAAATGAGGGAAAATTTGGTAGTTTAATGATAAATCCTATCTTTGCCATCCAAATAAAAAACGCCTGAGGAGGTATATATTATGTTAATTATTGATTCAAAAGACTGCGAAAACATTGACAAGGCTCTTAAGAAGTACAAGAAGAAGTTTGAAAAAAGTAAAACTTTATTGAAGTTAAGAGAGCGTCAAGCATTTACGAAACCATCTGTTAAAAGACGTTTCCAAGTGTTAAAGGCAATCTACAAGCAACAAATTTTCAGCGGAAAAATCGAGGGTTAATTTTTTCAGCGTCTTTTATTTAAATATAAAGACTCGAAAAAATCCTCTGATATATTTTTTTAAAGCCCCGAGAGGGGCTTTTTTCTTTTCTAGAATATCTTACTAAACATTTGGTATCTTTAGTAAGCAATGTCTACCAATACACGCTATACCGATGTGAATGCTTTTTTATCGTATCTCCAATTTGAGAAGCGCTACTCTTTGCATACCATCACTGCGTATTCCAACGACTTGGTGCAGTTTTTTGATTTCATAGAAACGCAATATGATAAAGTGCCATTAGAGCAAATAACAGGCTCGATGGTAAGATCATGGTTAGCGGGCATGAAAGAGACTGAAATGACGGGTAAATCTTTGAACAGAAAAATCTCCTCTTTAAAGTCTTTTTTCAAATATCAAATTAGACAGGAGCGTTTGGTGAAAAGTCCTATGGAAACGGTGATCAGCCCAAAGATTACCAAAAGACTTCCAGCATTTGTTGCAGAACAAGATATGGAACAACTCTTAGCAAATTTATCTTTTGCAGAAGGGTGGAAGGGGTATACAGAAAAAATGGTGATCCAATTATTTTATGCAACAGGAATGCGATTAAGTGAATTGATTCTTTGTAAAGAAACACAATTAGATATCAATAAATCTGTAATCAAAGTATTGGGTAAAGGGAACAAAGAAAGAATACTTCCTATTAGTAAAAATCTAGCTCAAGAACTTGCAAATTACATATCAGAAAAACCAGAACTTGCAAAAGGCAATCCCCATATTTTTGTTACAGAAAAAGGCAAGAGTTTACAAGCAAGAGCAGTATATAGTTTTGTGAAATTTTATTTATCACAAGTGACTACTTTGCAAAAGAAAAGTCCACATGTGCTGCGTCATAGTTTTGCTACACATTTAATGAACAATGGTGCCGATTTAAACGCTGTGAAAGAACTACTAGGTCACGCCAGCCTTGCAGCTACGCAGGTATACACACACAATACCATTGAGAAGTTAAAAGAGGTTTTTGCCAAGGCGCACCCCAAAGCATGATATAGGTCAGGCCTAATCTTAAAGTTTTCTTAAAACATTATTTAGTTTTTATTTTGTTGGAATTTATCGTAACTTAATAGGGCAGAAGCAAGGGCTTTCTGATCAGTTCTTTTTTTAATCCTTTAAAAAAAATTGTATGAACATTATTATTCAAACTGTGCATTTTGATGCAGACGAAAAATTAGTAGAGTTGGTGAACAAGAAAGTGGAAAGATTGGCACATTTTCATGACCGAATAACCAAGGTAGAAGTGTATCTTAAATTAGATAATTTAGTACATGCCATAAAAGATAAAGTAGTAGAAATTAAAGTTCATATTCCTAAAAAAGATTGTTTTGTAAAAGCCACTTCAAAAACTTTTGAAGAATCTTTTGAACATGCTTTTGATTCCATTGTGAATCAAATCAAGAAAACAAAAGAAAGGCTTGCGGCGTAGATCCATTTTTTAGCATTTTAAGTTTGGTAAAAGGCTCCCCAGATTCGTTCTGAGGAGCCTTTTTTTATGCTTTTCCTCCACTTTTTTAAAAAATACCCAAAAAAGGGTATAAAAATTCTTCCTAAAATTTTGATAAATAAAGATTTCCATTACCTTTGCCATCCCAAAAAATGGGTACTGTTCTTTCATTGGATCATAATAAGCCGGAATAGCTCAGTTGGTAGAGCAGCTGATTTGTAATCAGCAGGTCGCGGGTTCGAGTCCCATTTCCGGCTCTAAAAGGTTTTCGGGCAGATGGCCGAGTGGTTAAAGGCGACAGACTGTAAATCTGTTCTCTCACGAGTACGTAGGTTCGAACCCTACTCTGCCCACAGAAAAAGTAATAGCTTTAAAAGCTGTTGCAAAGTTCTTTAAGATTTGATGTGAATCGAAAACGCGGGAGTAGCTCATTTGGTAGAGCGATAGCCTTCCAAGCTATAGGTGGCGAGTTCGAGCCTCGTCTCCCGCTCCAATTGAGCAGATGAGAAAGGCCGTTGTGGCTCAGTGGTAGAGCACTTCCTTGGTAAGGAAGAGGTCGTGAGTTCAATTCTCATCAACGGCTCAAAATATAAATCCGTAAAAAAGGTTTATATTCGGCAATTGAAAAAAAGAAAGCTATGGTTGATGGACTAGGTGGTCTATTAACGGCAATTATAAAAAAAACAAAAACTAATAAAGATGTCTAAAGAGACCTTTAAGAGGGAGAAACCTCACGTAAACGTTGGTACCATTGGCCACGTTGACCATGGTAAAACAACATTAACAGCTGCTATCACAGACGTATTGTCTAAGAGAGGTTTAGCTGCAAAGAAAAACTACGATGAAATTGATGGTGCGCCAGAAGAAAAAGAGCGTGGTATCACTATCAATACTGCACACGTAGAATACCAAACTGACACTCGTCACTATGCGCACGTTGACTGTCCAGGTCACGCTGACTATGTGAAGAACATGATCACTGGTGCTGCTCAAATGGACGGTGCTATCTTAGTAGTTGCTTCTACTGATGGTCCTATGCCACAAACAAAAGAGCACATCTTGTTAGCTCGTCAGGTAGGTGTACCTCAAATCGTTGTGTTCATGAACAAAGTAGACTTAGTTGACGATCCAGAATTGTTAGACTTAGTTGAAATGGAAATCCGCGATTTATTAACTTCTTATGGCTTTGATGGTGATAACACACCAATCATCCGTGGTTCTGCAACTGGCGCTTTAGCTGGTGAGCAACAATGGGTAGACAAAGTAACTGAGTTAATGGATGCTGTAGATTCTTACATTCCATTGCCTCCACGTCCAATTGATCAACCATTCTTGATGTCTGTAGAAGATGTATTCTCTATCACTGGTCGTGGTACAGTTGCTACAGGTCGTATCGAGAGAGGTATCATCAAAGTGGGTGAAGCTGTAGAAATCGTAGGTTTGATGGATGCTCCAATGAGCTCAACTGTAACAGGTGTTGAGATGTTCAAAAAATTATTGGATCAAGGTCAAGCTGGTGATAACGCAGGTTTATTATTACGTGGTATCGAGAAAAAAGATATCCGTCGTGGTATGGTAATCTGTGCTCCAAAATCAATCACTCCTCACACAGAATTCAAAGCTGAGGTGTATGTATTATCAAAAGAAGAAGGTGGACGTCATACTCCATTCTTTAACAAATACCGTCCTCAATTCTACTTCCGTACTACGGATGTAACAGGTGAGTGTGCTTTACCAGCTGGAACTGAGATGGTAATGCCAGGCGATAACGTTAGTATCACTGTTAAGTTGATCCAACCAATCGCGATGGAAAAAGGTCTTAAGTTTGCGATCCGTGAGGGTGGTAGAACTGTAGGCGCTGGTCAAGTTACTGAAATCATTAAGTAATTTTACTGAATATATAACTGAAAGTCTTTGGTGAAGCGTAAGCTATTACCAGAGACTTTTGGTTCATACGGGCATGGTGCAACGGTAGCATACGGGTCTCCAAAACCTTTGATCTGGGTTCGAATCCTAGTGCCCGTGCGGAGATTTATAGCAGAAATTGCTATATTTACAAAATAAGCGGCTTTTAAAAAAGAACAAAATGAACAAAATAGCTAACTACTTCAAAGAAAGTTACTTGGAGTTACAAGAGAAAGTAACTTGGCCTACATGGGCTAATTTACAGCAAAGTACAGTGATAGTATTGGTAGCTACTGTTATTATAACTGCTTTGGTTTGGGTGATGGATTTTTCAAGCAACCAATTATTAAAGTTGATATACTCATTATTTAAGTAAACAATGGAAACAGAAGTAGTAACATCCCCAGTAACCGCAACTGCTCCAGATACTAAATGGTATGTGTTGCGTGTAGTGAGTGGGAAAGAGAAGAAAATTAAGGAATACCTAGATAAGGATATTGTTAGAAATGGTTGGACCAACATCATTAAGCAAGTATTCTTACCAATGGAGAAAGTATACAAAGTGCAAAACGGTAAGAAAGTGATGCGCGAAAAGAACTATTTCCCAGGGTATGTTATGATGGAAGTATTAGATACAAAAGGGCCAATCTCTGATGATATCGTAATGCACATCAGCAATATTTCAAATGTAATGCACTTTTTAACCGACGGTAAAGGTTCTAAAGGCAATATTATATCATTAAGAAAGTCTGAAGTCAACAAAATGTTGGGTAAGGTAGATGAGATGAACGACATGGGCGGATCTATCAGCGAACCATTCATTATTGGCGAGACTATCAAAATTATAGAGGGACCTTTCAATGACTTCAATGGTGTCATCGAAGAGGTGAATGAAGAAAAGAAGAAATTGAAAGTGACCGTGAAAATATTCGGTCGATCTACTCCTGTGGAACTAAACTACATGCAGGTAGAGAAACTGAGTTAGAAGGAAAAAGGTAAAAGGGTCCCCTCAAAGCAATTTGAGGGGATTTTTTTGGTCTTTATTTTGCCAAATAGGGGAATAATCATACCTTCGCCGTCCAATTCACAGTTTTCGAATTGTGGGTATTTGGGAGTCGAGACCCTATTGGTCCGACGCTTAACCAAAAAAACATAACAAAATGGCTAAAGAAATTTCTGGCTACGTTAAGTTGCAAGTGAAAGGCGGTCAAGCCAATCCAGCGCCACCAGTAGGACCTGCGTTAGGTTCTAAGGGTATCAACATCATGGAGTTCTGTAAGCAATTCAATGCTAGAACTCAAGACAAACAAGGAAAAGTTGTTCCTGTTTTAATTACAGTTTATTCTGACAAGTCTTTTGACTTCGTTATCAAAACTGCACCAGCTCCAGTTCAATTAATGGAAGCTGCAAAAATCCAAAAAGGTTCTAAAGAAAGTAACCGTGACAAAGTAGGTAAAGTAACATGGGCACAAGTTGAAGCTATCGCAAAAGATAAGATGGAAGACTTGAACGCATTTACTATCGAAAGCGCTATGAGTATGGTTGCTGGAACTGCTCGTTCAATGGGTATTACTGTAGACGGTAAAGCTCCTTGGGAAAATTAATCTATTCACCTTAAAAAATAATCAACATGTCATTGACTAAAAAAAGAAAAGCTGTGGTTGCAAAGGTGGATAAGAATAAATTTTATTCCCTTAAAGATGCATCTGCATTAGTAAAAGAAATTAACTGTACAAAGTTTGATAGCTCTGTAGATTTACATATTCGTTTAGGAGTAGATCCTAAAAAAGCAGACCAACAAGTTCGTGGTACTGTTTCTTTACCTCATGGTACTGGTAAGACTAAAAAAGTTTTAGTGTTATGTACTCCAGATAAAGAAGCTGCTGCAAAAGAAGCTGGTGCTGACTATGTAGGTTTAGATGAGTTTGTAGCAAAAATTGAAAGCGGTTGGGTAGATATGGATGTTATCATCGCTACTCCAGCTGTAATGCCTAAGATCGGTAAATTAGGTAAAGTATTAGGACCTCGTAACTTAATGCCAAACCCTAAGACTGGTACTGTAACAAACGATGTTGCAGCAGCAGTAAACGAAGTGAAAGGCGGTAAGATTGCTTTCAAAGTAGACAAAGCAGGTATCGTGCACGCATCAATTGGAAGAGTATCTTTCTCTGCAGATAAAATTGCTGAGAACAGTGCTGAATTAATTAATGCAATCATCAAATTAAAACCATCAGCTGCAAAAGGTACTTACTTAAAAGCAGTAAGCATGGCTTCTACGATGAGCCCAGGTATTGCATTGGAAACTAAATCATTAATGAACTAGTCCTGGTGATCCGCAAGGAAATGACCCAGGTAATAAAATAAAATTAGTTATGACCAAAGATCAAAAAAACGAAGTGATTGAAATTTTAAAAGAAAAATTCAATCAATATAATAACTTCTATATCACAGACACAGAATCTTTGAGCGTAGAACAAGTTTCTAATTTGCGTCGTTCTTGCTTTAACAAGCAAGTAGAGATGAAAGTGGCTAAGAACACTTTAATCAAGAAAGCATTAGAAGGCTTGGATAGCGAAAAGTATGCAGGATTATTTGAATCATTAAATAATGTAACTGCATTGATGTTCTCTGAAAATCCTAAAGAACCAGCTGTAATTATTTCAGCGTTCAGAAAAGATAACCCAGGTGACAGACCTACTTTAAAAGCAGCGTTTATCAATGGTGATATTTTCGTAGGAGATGATTCATTGAATGCATTGAAGAACATCAAAACTAAAAACGAGCTTATTGGTGAGGTTCTTGGATTATTACAATCTCCAGCTAAGCGCGTAATTGCTGCGTTATTAAACCACGCTGAAAACGGATCTTCTGCAACAGAAACAGAAGTAGTAGCAGCAGCGGTTGAAGTAGCAGTAGCTGAAACACCTGCAGCGGAAGCAGCGCCTGAAGCGCCAGCAGCTGAAGCAGCTCCGGAAGCAGCGCCAGAGGCGTAATTCCAAAAATGTTAATTGCAGAAGACTCGAATGAGTTTCTGTTTTTATATTGTTACATAATTTTTTTAAACCTTCCGCTGGAGCAGATGCTTTGAAAGCGGAAAAAATTGAAACAAAATGGCAGACGTAAAAAAACTAGCTGAAGAATTAGTAAGCTTAACAGTTAAACAAGTACAAGAATTAGCAGACGTTTTAAAAGCTGATTACGGTATCGAACCAGCAGCAGCAGCAGTAGTTGTAGCAGCAGGTGGCGGTGGCGGTGAAGCAGCTGCAGAGAAAACAGCATTTGATGTTATCTTAACAAACGGTGGTGCTAGCAAATTAAACGTAGTTAAAGTTGTTAAAGACTTAACAGGTCTTGGCTTGAAAGAAGCTAAAGATTTAGTGGATGGCGCTCCTAAAGCAATTAAAGAAGGTGTATCTAAGGCAGAAGCTGATGATATCGCTGCTAAATTGAAAGAAGCAGGTGCTGAAGTTGAAGTAAAGTAATTTTACTTTAGCTAAGTGCTAAAATCATATAAAAGCCCTGGACTTTGTCCGGGGCTTTTTAGTTTACCTTGTTAAGGATAATCTAAAATTGGCCGTAAAAGGGGAGGTGATTTTTTGATATTTATATTTATATCAATGTAAAATTAATTTACTTTCAATAATTTATACAATAAAATAATGTATAATACGACAATCTGTCCAAAACGGGCATTTTTTTTGAAAAAATATTGAATTTCAAGGCTTTTGGTACAAAATTTGTTTTTAAGTGTGCCCTTCTTTCCTTAACTTTGCAATCCTTTATTTTGGGCGTATTGTCTATTGATCGTATATGGTGGCCACATATCTGTATCAGTTGGTAGACGGTATTTGAGCAAAAAGCTCCCCCAATATTTTATTGCAATAAAACCTGGTTTAGAAAGTATGTCAACAACAATCTTGAACAACAGAACCAATTTTGGTAAGATTAAAAATGTCGCAGAAGCTCCAGACTTACTAGACATTCAATTAGAATCTTTCAAAGAATTTTTCCAATTAGAAACAACTCCAGACAGAAGAAACGTAGAAGGTTTGTTCCGTGTATTCAAGGAAAATTTTCCTATCACGGATACAAGAAACATTTTCGTTTTAGAATTCTTGGATTATTTTATCGATCCACCAAGATACACTATTGATGAGTGTATGGAGCGTGGATTAACTTACGCTGTTCCATTAAAAGCGAAATTAAGATTAAGCTGTAATGATGAAGAGCACGTAGATTTCCAAACTATTGTACAGGATGTATTCTTAGGAAACATCCCTTACATGACACCAAGAGGTACTTTTGTTATCAATGGTGCTGAGCGTGTTGTAGTTTCTCAATTACACCGTTCTCCTGGTGTGTTCTTTGGACAATCAACACATCCAAACGGAACTAAGATTTATTCTGCTCGTGTAATTCCTTTCAAGGGTGCATGGATGGAATTTGCAACTGATATTAACAACGTGATGTATGCTTACATCGATCGTAAGAAAAAATTCCCTGTAACAACTTTATTGCGTTCAATTGGTTTTGAAACTGATAAAGATATCTTGGAATTATTCGGCATGGCTGATGAGGTTGCTGCTGACAAGAAAACTTTAGCTAAGCATGCTGGTAAAAAATTAGCTGCTCGTGTTTTAAGAACATGGGTAGAAGATTTTGTGGATGAAGACACTGGTGAAGTAGTGAGCATTGAAAGAAATGAAATCGTATTAGAGCGTGATGTGATCTTAGATGATGACGCGATTGCTTTAATCGTTGAAATGGGTGCGAAGAGTGTATTCATTCAAAAAGAAGATGTAGGTGGTGATTATGCAATTATCTACAACACATTAAATAAGGATACTTCTAACTCAGAATTAGAAGCTGTTCAACATATTTACCGTCAATTAAGAGGTGCTGATGCTCCTGATAATGAAACGGCTCGTGGTATCATTGATAAATTGTTCTTCTCTGACAAGCGTTATGATTTAGGTGAAGTTGGTCGTTACAAGATCAACAAGAAGTTAGGTCATGATTTAGCTTTAGATAAGAAAGTATTAACTAAGAATGATATCATCGAAATCATTAAGTACTTAGTGCGTTTAACAAATGCGAAAGCAGAGATTGATGATATCGATCACTTAAGCAATCGTCGTATTCGTACAGTAGGAGAGCAATTGTATGCTCAATTCGGTGTAGGTTTAGCGCGTATGGCGCGTACTATCCGTGAGCGTATGAATGTGCGTGATAACGAGGTATTCACTCCAGTTGATTTGATCAATGCAAGAACTTTATCTTCTGTGATCAACTCATTCTTCGGAACTTCTCAGTTATCTCAATTCTTAGACCAAACCAATCCATTGAGTGAAATCACGCATAAGCGTCGTGTTTCCGCATTAGGACCCGGCGGATTAAGTAGAGAGCGTGCTGGTTTCGAGGTGCGTGACGTACACTATTCTCATTACGGTCGTCTTTGTACTATTGAAACACCAGAAGGACCAAACATTGGTTTGATTTCTACTTTGTGTGTACACGCAAAGATCAACGATATGGGCTTCATTGAAACTCCATACCGTAAAGTAGAAAATGGTAAAGTAAACTTAAAGACATTAACTTATTTAAGTGCAGAAGAAGAAGATACTGCGAAGATCGCACAGTCTAATGCACCATTAAATGATAAAGCAGAATTTGCTGAAGAGAAGGTTGTATCTCGTCAAACAGGTGACTTCCCAATCTTAGAAAAATCTGAAGTGGAATACATGGATGTGGCTCCTAACCAAATTGTTGGTTTGAGTGCTTCATTGATTCCTTTCTTAGAGCATGATGATGCTAACCGTGCTTTGATGGGATCAAACATGCAACGACAAGCGGTACCATTGATTCGTCCAGAAGTGCCAATTGTTGGTACTGGATTAGAAGGAAAAGCTGCTCGTGATGCGAGAATTCAAATTCACGCTGAAGGTGATGGTGTGGTAGAGTTTGTAGATGCAAACGAAATTCATGTTCGTTACAACCGTAATGAAATGGATCGTTTAGTAAGCTTTAACGAAGACTTAATTGTTTATAAATTAACTAAGTTCATTAAGACTAACCAATCTACTTGTATCAACTTAACTCCAGCAGTTAAGAAAGGTCAAAAAGTGAAGAAAGGTGATTTCTTAACGGGTGGTTATGCAACTCAAGGTGGTGAATTAGCATTAGGAAGAAACTTACAAGTGGCCTTCATGCCATGGAAGGGTTACAACTTCGAGGATGCGATTGTAATTAGTGAAAGAGTTGTTCGTGAAGATTTATTTACTTCTATTCACATTGATGAATATGAATTAGAAGTGCGTGATACTAAATTAGGAGAAGAAGAATTAACTTCTGATATTCCAAACGTTTCTGAAGAAGCTACAAAAGATTTAGATGAAAACGGTATTATCAGAATTGGTGCTCCAGTTAAAGAAGGAGATATCTTAATTGGTAAAATCACTCCTAAAGGTGAATCAGATCCTACACCAGAAGAAAAATTATTGCGTGCCATCTTTGGTGACAAAGCAGGTGATGCAAAAGATGCTTCTTTAAAAGCAGCTAACGGAACTGAAGGTGTGGTTATTGATAAAAAATTATTCCAAAGAGCGAAGAAAGATAAGAGTGGTAAGGTTCGTGAAAAAGCTCAATTGGATAAAGTTGAAAAACAACACGAAGAGAATGAGACTGCATTAAAAGATTTGTTAATTGATAAATTACAAACTTTATTGAAAGATCATACTACTCCAGGTGTAGTAAACAACTTTGGTGAAACATTAATTCCAAAAGGAAGCAAGTTCAATGCTAAAAATTTAGCTTCGATCGATTTCCAAAATGTGAATCCATTAGGTTGGACTGGCGATAAGAAGACAGATGATTTAATCAATACCTTATTACACAACTATAGCATTAAATACAACGAAGAGTTAGGTCGTTACAAGCGTGAGAAATTTAACATTTCAATCGGTGACGAATTACCAGCAGGTGTATTGAAATTAGCTAAAGTATACTTGGCGGTTAAGCGTAAGTTGAAAGTGGGTGATAAGATGGCGGGTCGTCACGGTAACAAAGGTATCGTTGCGAAAATTGTTCGTCAAGAAGATATGCCATTCATGGAAGACGGAACTCCAGTAGATATCGTATTGAATCCATTGGGTGTACCTTCTCGTATGAACTTAGGTCAGATCTATGAAACAATCTTAGGATGGACTGGTAAGAAATTGGGTGTGAAATTCGCTACTCCAATTTTTGACGGTGCTAGCACAACACAAATCGAAGATTTATGTGTTGAAGCAGGTATTCCTAATAACGGACATACTTATTTATTTGATGGAGAAACTGGAGAGCGTTTCCACCAAAAAACATCTGTGGGTGTGATCTACATGATCAAATTACACCACATGGTGGATGATAAGATGCACGCGCGTTCTATCGGACCATACAGTTTGATTACACAACAACCATTGGGTGGTAAAGCTCAGTTTGGTGGTCAGCGTTTTGGTGAGATGGAGGTATGGGCATTGGAAGCATATGGTGCATCTAACATTCTTCAAGAGTTATTGACACTTAAATCTGATGATATCATCGGTAGAGCTAAGACATATGAAGCCATTGTAAAAGGCGAGAATATTCCTAAAGCTGGTATCCCTGAATCTTTCAATGTATTAGTACATGAATTGAGAGGCTTAGGTTTAGATTTAAAATTTGATTAATAGATAAAACTAGAATCAAAACAAGTAACTAACATTCTTAAAAAAATTATATGGCATTCAAAAAAGAGAATAGACAACGTCCAGCTTTTTCACAAATAACAATCAGTTTGGCATCTCCAGACAGTATTTTGGAAAGAAGCTTTGGTGAGGTGTTAAAACCAGAAACCATCAACTACCGTACTTACAAGCCTGAGCGTGATGGTTTGTTCTGCGAGCGCATCTTTGGTCCAGTAAAGGATTATGAGTGTGCTTGTGGTAAATACAAGCGTATCCGTTATAAGGGTATTGTGTGTGATCGTTGTGGTGTAGAAGTAACAGAAAAGAAAGTGCGTCGTGAGCGTATGGGTCACATTAAATTAGTGGTACCTGTAGTGCATATCTGGTATTTTAAATCTTTACCTAACAAGATCGGATACTTATTAGGAATGAGTTCTAAGAAATTAGAAACAATCATTTACTATGAGCGTTATGTAGTGATCCAATCTGGTATTAAAGACAACTTAAAAGTTGGTGATTTATTAACAGAAGAAGAGTACTTAGATTTATTAGATACATTACCTAAAGAGAATCAATATTTACCTGATGATGATCCACAAAAGTTCATCGCTAAAATGGGTGCGGAAGCAGTTCATGATTTATTAGGTTTATTAGATTTAGACACTTTAAGTTTCACTTTGCGTGATGCTGCTGCGAACGAAACTTCTCAACAAAGAAAAGCGGATGCGTTAAAGCGTTTAAGCGTTGTTGAATCTTTCCGTGAAGCTAAAACACATATCACTAACCAACCAGAGTGGATGGTGATGAAATATATTCCAGTTATTCCACCAGAATTAAGACCATTGGTGCCATTAGATGGTGGCCGTTTTGCTTCTTCTGATTTGAATGACTTATATCGTCGTGTAATTATCCGTAACAACCGTTTAAAGCGTTTGTTGGAAATTAAAGCACCAGAAGTAATCTTACGTAATGAAAAGCGTATGTTACAAGAGGCAATCGATTCTTTATTCGATAACTCTCGTAAGTCTAACGCTGTTAAAGCTGAAGGTGGACGTGCTTTAAAATCTTTATCTGATGTATTGAAAGGTAAACAAGGTCGTTTCCGTCAAAACTTATTAGGTAAGCGTGTGGATTATTCTGGTCGTTCTGTAATCGTTGTAGGACCTGAATTAAAAATGCACGAGTGCGGATTACCAAAAGATATGGCAGCTGAATTATTCAAGCCATTTATTATTCGTAAATTAATTGAAAGAGGTATCGTTAAAACTGTGAAGTCTGCTAAGAAATTGGTAGATAAAAAAGAAGCAGTGATTTGGGATATCTTAGAAAATATTTTGAAAGGACATCCAGTAATGTTAAACCGTGCCCCAACATTGCACCGTTTATCTATTCAGGCTTTCCAACCAAAATTAGTAGAAGGTAAAGCAATTCAATTACACCCATTAGTTACCTCAGCGTTCAACGCCGATTTCGATGGTGACCAAATGGCGGTGCACGTTCCATTAAGCCATGCGGCTATCTTGGAAGCACAATTATTGATGTTGTCTTCTCACAATATCTTGAACCCACAAAATGGTACGCCTATCACGCTTCCTTCTCAGGACATGGTGTTAGGTTTATACTATATCACAAAAGGAAAAGTAACGAACGAAACAGAGACTATCAAAGGTCAAGGTAAAGCGTTCTATAGCTTAGACGAAGTAGTGATTGCATACAATGAAAACCAAGTTGATTTACACGCTAACATTAAGGTAAGAGCGAATGTGCGTGAGAACAACGGTACGATCGTTAAGAAATTAATTGATACTACAGTTGGTAGAGTGTTATTTAACCAACATGTTCCAGCAGCAGTAGGTTATGTAAACGCATTGTTGACTAAAAAATCTTTAAGAGAAATCATTGGTGATATTATCAAAATCACAGATGTTCCAACAACTGCTAAATTCTTGGATGATATCAAGACTTTAGGATTTAGAATGGCGTTCCGTGGTGGTTTATCATTCAACGTAAACGACTTAGTTATCCCAGCGTTAAGAAGTGAGTTATTAGAAAGCGCTAAGCAAGAAGTAGAAGAAGTTTGGGAAAACTACAACATGGGTTTAATCACTAACAACGAGCGTTATAACCAAGTTATTGATATCTGGGGTAGAGTAGATACTCGTATCACTGATACTTTAATTCGTGAAATGGCTACTGATAAGCAAGGTTTCAACTCTGTTTACATGATGTTGGATTCTGGAGCGAGAGGTAGTAAGACACAGGTTAAGCAGTTGGTAGGTATTCGTGGATTGATGGCTAAACCTCGTAAGAGTGGTAGTACAGGATCTGAGGTAATTGAAAACCCAATCTTATCTAACTTTAAAGGTGGATTGAACGTCTTAGATTACTTTATCTCTACACACGGTGCTCGTAAGGGTCTTGCCGATACAGCCTTGAAAACTGCGGATGCGGGTTACTTAACTCGTCGTTTAGTGGACGTTTCTCAAGACGTGGTAATCTCTGAAGAAGATTGTGGTACATTAAGAGGTACAGCAACAAGTGCATTAAAAGACAACGAAGACTTAATCGAACCATTAGCAGATAGAATTGAAGGTCGTACATCTTTACATGATGTATTCAACCCAATCACTAACGAATTGTTAGTAGCTGCTGGTGATGAAATAACTATCGACACAGCAAGAGCTATTGAAGATGCTGGTATTGAAACGGTTGAAATCCGTTCTGTATTAACATGTGAGAGCAAGCGTGGTGTTTGTGTGAAATGTTATGGTAGAAACTTAGCTACAGGTTATATCACTCAAAAAGGTGATGCTGTAGGTATTATCGCTGCACAATCAATTGGTGAACCTGGTACACAGTTGACATTGCGTACTTTCCACGTGGGTGGTGTTGCCGGATCTTCATCTGTTGAATCTAGCTTAAACGCTAAGTTTGATGGTACCATTCAATTCGATGGTTTAAGAACTGTTGATACGGTAAACAACGAAGGCAATAAAGTTAAAGTGGTAATTGGTCGTACTGGTGAGGTAAGAATTATGGATGTGAAGAATGATCGTTTATTAATTACGAACAACGTTCCTTATGGTGCAATCTTATCTGTAAAAGATGGTGCGCAAATTAAGAAAGGTGAAGTGATTTGTACATGGGATCCATTCAACAACGTAATTGTTGCTGAGCAAAATGGTACAATTAAATTTGATAATATTACAGAAGGTTTCACATACCGTGACGAAGCGGATGAGCAAACAGGTCACCGTGAGAAAGTGGTTATTGAATCTAAGGATAAAACAAAGATTCCAACTATTATCTTAGAAGGTGGTAAGGATAACAAACATTATAACTTACCAGTAGGTTCTCACATTGTTATCGAAGAAGGTGTGGAAGTGAAAGCTGGTCAAGTATTAGTGAAGATTCCAAGAGTATTAGGTAAGTTAAGAGATATCACGGGAGGTTTACCTCGTGTAACTGAATTATTTGAAGCAAGAAATCCAGGTAACCCTGCGATTGTTTGTGAAATTGATGGTGTGGTTACATTCGGAAATATCAAGCGTGGTAATAGAGAAATCATCGTTGAGTCTAAAGACGGTATGGTGAAGAAATACTTAGTACCATTAACTCGTCAGATCTTAGTTCAAGATAGCGATTTCGTGAAAGCAGGTTCACCATTATCTGATGGTCAAATCGCTCCAGCGGATATCTTATCAATCAAAGGTCCACACGCTGTACAAGAATATGTTGTAAATGAAATCCAAGAGGTATATCGTTTACAAGGTGTAAAAATCAATGACAAGCATATCGAAGTGATTGTGCGTCAAATGATGAAGAAAGTAGAGATTGTGGATGCTGGTGATACTAAGTTCTTAGAAGAAGATTTAGAAGATCGTTTTGACTTTATCGAAGAGAACGATCGTATCTATGATAAGAAAGTAGTAGTGGATGCTGGTGAAAGTGCTAAATTAAGAGCTGGACAAATCGTAACTGTTCGTGAATTAAGAGAAGAGAATTCTATCTTAAAGCGTGCTGATAAGAAAGTAGTAGAAGTGCGTGATGCAAAACCTGCTACAGCTCGTCCAGTATTATTAGGTATTACTAAAGCTTCATTAGGCGTTCAAAGCTGGATCTCAGCTGCTTCATTCCAAGAAACAACTAAAGTATTAAGCCAAGCCGCAATTCAAGGTAAGGTAGATATGATGTTGGGCTTGAAAGAGAACGTAATTACTGGTCATTTAATCCCTGCTGGTACTGGTCAAAAAGAGTTCGAGAAATTGATCGTAGGTAGCAAGGAAGAATATGAAGTATTGGCAACTACTCGTGAAGCAATGAGCTTCGACGAAGAAGAGTAGTCGTCTAATTTTATAAATTGTTAAAAAGCAGGAAGTAGTAATATTTCCTGCTTTTTACTTTTTTATATACCTGTTTTTTGCTTATTTTTAATTCAAATTAAAACTTGATGAAACCGAATTCTTGGATTGTAAACGGAGTGATGGCAGTTGCCATAATTGTATTATTTGTTTTGCATTTTAATAGCAATTCAACACCTATCAAATCATCTGCAATGGCAGCTGGTGGAGTAAAAGTTGCTTACTTTGAAATTGATTCAATTCAAAACAGTTATAACTTCTTCAAAGATGTGAAAGCTGCATTACAGGCAAAAGATTTAGAGAATGCAAAACAATTAACTGGATTAAAAAATGCTTTCGCTATTAAGTATCAAGAATTACAAAAAAACGGACAATATTTATCTCAAGCAGAGATAGGTGCTAGACAACAAGAATTAGCACAGTTAGAAAAAAACTATACCAATAGAGAACAACAATTAGCTGCAGAAATGCAAGAAGAAAGTTTCAAGCGTTTACAAGAAGTAAAACAAAAAATTGAAGCATTCTTAGTTAGCTATAACAAAAACAAAGAGTTCGCATACATCTTCTCTAGTAATCCAGATTTAATGTATTACAAAGACACCGCTTATGATATCACTGCTGATATCGTGAAAGGGCTGAATGCGGAGTACAAGCCAAAAAATTAAACTACCCAATACGATCCTCCCCATTGAACAGGGGAGGATTTTTTTTAATTACAACAATTGCATATGTCAACAGAAACTTCAGAATTTAAACCAAGGTTAAGTGCATTAGATGCTACCATGATTGTAGCTGGCGGAATGATTGGTTCTGGTATTTTTATTGTAAGTAGTGAAATTACAAGATATGTAGGTAGTGCAGGATGGTTAATCACTGCATGGTTGATTACTGGTTTTATGACTATTACAGCTGCAGTGAGTTATGGTGAATTAAGTGCCATGTATCCCAAAGCAGGTGGTCAATATGTATACTTACAAAAAGCCTATAATCCTTTGGTGAGCTTTTTATTTGGATGGAGCTTTTTCTCCGTTATTCAAACAGCTACCATTGCTGCTGTTGCGGTGGCATTTAGTAAGTTCACCGCTTATTTAATTCCTGCAGTAGGAGAGCATAATATTATTGCTGATTTGGGCTTTATACAAATTTCTGCTGCACAGTTATTGGCGATTGCTTTGATTATATTTTTAACTTATACCAATACGAGAGGTGTTAAAGAAGGCAAGATTATTCAAAACACTTTCACTTTTACCAAATTAATTTCTTTATTTGGTTTGATTGTAGTGGGATTCTTATTTGCTAAAACAAGTTATTGGGATGCCAACTGGGCTAATGCATTTGCTGCACAACAAGATGTAGTAACAACTGCAGCTGATGGCACTACTAGTCATAGCTGGATGCCGATTGGTGGAACGGTATTAATTGGCGCCATGGCAGCTGCGATGGTAGGATCAATTTTTAGTAGTGACTCATGGAACAATGTAACTTTTATTGCAGGGGAAATTAAAAACCCACAAAAAAATATTGGTTTAAGTTTATTCTTAGGGACTAGTATTGTCACCTTAATCTATATCAGTGCTAACTTAATGTATTTGCATGTATTGCCTATGCAAGAAATTGCTTTTGCAGAAAACGATAGAGTAGCGATTACTGCAGCGAATGCGGTATTGGGTAATGTAGGAACGATAGTGATTGCGGTGATGATTATGATCTCTACATTTGGTTGTAACAATGGATTAATCTTGGCTGGATCAAGAGTATACTATACCATGGCAAAAGATGGCTTATTCTTTAAGAAGACGGCTGAATTAAATAAGAACGAAGTACCTGCATATGGTTTATGGATTCAGTGTTTGGTTGCAAGCTTATTGTGTTTAAGTGGTAAGTATGGCGACTTATTAACCATGGTAAGTTTTATTGTGGTGATATTTTATATTTTAACCATCATTGGTATTTTCATATTAAGAAAGAAAGAACCTAATACTCCAAGACCATATAAGGCTTTTGGTTATCCAGTATTACCATCCATCTATATTGTAATGGCTACAGTATTCTGTATTGGATTAGTGTATACCAAGCCTTTCTACTCTTTATGGGGATTGGTGATTACCTTAATAGGAATACCTTTGTATTATATCGCATTAAGAAATAAAAAAACTCAAGCATAGAGATGTTGGAGGAAAAAGCTTTTAAAGATTTATTTGAAGGGTTTAATCACACTAAAATTGGGGTGATTGGCGATATCATGTTAGACACTTATTGGTGGGGTAATGTGGATCGTATTTCTCCTGAAGCCCCTGTGCCTATTGTGAATTTAAAGCGTAAAGAAATTAGAGTAGGTGGAGCTGCGAATGTAGCACTTAATTTAAGGGCCCTGGGAGCTCCTACAACGGTTTTTGCTGTTATTGGTAATGATCTTGAAGGATCAGACCTAAAAGGCCTTTTAAAGGCCGAGGGAATTCAAACAAAGTATATTCATTCCAGTGCAGATAGAGTGACTACCAATAAAGTAAGAGTAATGGGACGCAATCAACAAATGATGCGTTTGGATCATGAACATACCAACGATATTAATGCTGCAGAAGAAGCACAGCTTTTTAAGAATTTCTGCGCATTCGTAGAAGCGGAAAAGCCGTCTTTAATCATTTTAGAAGATTATAATAAAGGGGTTTTAACTGCTAGCTTGATTCAATCGGTGATTGATTTTTGTAATCAAAAAGGTATTCCTACAGCCGTAGATCCAAAACAAAAAAACTTCTTAGCATTTAAAGGTTGTACATTATTTAAGCCCAATTTAAAAGAAGTTAAAGAAGGCTTAAAAATAGAGATTCCACAAATTAATGCTGCTGAACTTTTAAAAGTGCATAATGCATTATATGCTCAAATGACTAATGCAATTTCTTTTATCACATTATCTGAACATGGAGTATTTATTGCAGGCAATAATGATCATAAATTAATTCCAACGCATATTCGCAATATTGCAGATGTGAGTGGGGCAGGTGATACGGTGATTGCAGTAGCTTCATTGGTATATGCCGCATCAAAAGATATGGTTTTGGCTGCTGAGATGGCTAATATTGCAGGCGGTTTGGTTTGTGAATTGGTGGGTACTGCACCTATTGATAAAGCAGTATTAGCAGCAGAAGTGAACAAATTATTAGTTAGTTAATTCAATATATGTATTCAAAGAAAATTGCCGTTATTGTAGCAGGTGGTACAGGTCAAAGAATGGGTTCTGTTATTCCTAAACAGTTTTTAGAAATTCAGGGCAAAGCAATTTTATTACATACCATTGATCAGTTTACTGCTGCATTTTCTGATATTGAATTAGTGATTGTTTTACCAGCTACATATATTGAAGAAGGTAAGACCTTGTTACAAAAAAATGGTTACACCAATCATATCCAATTAGTAGAAGGGGGTGATACTAGATTTCAATCGGTTAAAAACGGTTTGGCTAAAGTAACTGAATCTTCTATAGTATTTGTGCACGATGCAGTAAGATGTTTGTTGACGCCAGCTTTAATTCAAAGATCTTACCAGCAAGCTTTGGAAAAAGGTTCTGCTATACCAGCGGTAAGTGCAACTGATTCTGTAAGATTAGTGGATGGTGAGCATAATAGTGTTTTAGATAGAGAGAATGTTATGTTAATTCAAACACCTCAAACCTTTCAATCTACTATTTTACTAGAGGCATTTAAACAACCTTATACTTCATTGTTTACAGATGAAGCCAATGTGGTAGAAGCTAATGGAGGCAAGGTTTATTTAGTTGATGGTGAATTTGAAAACATCAAAATCACCCGTCCTCTGGATTTAGCTATAGCGGAGCATATTTTAGCAAAAAGATTTAGCTAATCCAATTTTCCCTCAATGTTTTATGCTTTTAAGGAACCAATCTTTTCTAGGATTTGGTGAGCCACTTCCATGGCTAAGAATCCATCAATTTCACTCACCACTGTAGGTTCGTCATTTTGAATTGAATGAACAAAACTAGTTAATTCGGCAAGTATGGCATTACCATTTTCTACAACTGGATTGGCAATAGAAATTGTTTTTGTGCCTTGGTGTGTTTCTATATCAAAAGAGAATGCATCTTCTTCATCCGGTTTTTTCAACTTAATGATTTCTGTATTCTTCTCTAAAAAATCAATTCCTATATAAGCGTCTTTTTGGAATAAGCGAATCTTTCGCATTTTCTTCATGCTAATTCTACTACTCGTTAAATTAGCTACGCATCCATTATTAAATTCAATTCTTACATTGGCAATATCTGGGGTATCCGTTAATACGGCTACACCACTTGCTGAAATATGTTTCACGCCACTCTTTACAATGCTCAAAATAATATCAATATCGTGAATCATTAAATCCAATATCACACTTACTTCAGTGCCTCTTGGATTAAACTGCGCCAATCTATGTACTTCAATAAAGGAAGGATTTAAAGTAATATCTTTTAATGCAGTGAAAGCAGGATTGAATCTTTCTACATGACCCACTTGTAATTTTACGCCAGCTTCTTTCACCATTTCCATAATGGCCTTGCCTTCTTCAATGGTATTGGCCATGGGCTTTTCTACAAATACATGCTTGCCCATTTTAATAGCCATTTCACAAACCGGGAAATGCAAATGGGTAGGGGTTACCACATCAATCATATCAGAGGCTTTAATCAATGCCTCTTCATCTATAAATCTTTTGATACCATACTCGGCTTCTACTACTTTGGCATTATCGTTATTAGGATCAAAAAAGCCAACTATTTCTACATCGGGGATTTGCTTCCAATTGTTCAAATGAAATTTTCCCAAATGACCCACTCCAAAAACGCCCAATTTTAGCATATGCCTTGTAAATTTTGGTAAAGGTAAAGTATAAGTTATTGAATTGTAATGTATTTGAAAGGGTGTGGATATTTTGTATCTTTAAGTATGCATCAGAGTATTCAACAACTATACGATATAGCAAAGAAGCCCAGCAGAAAGGTTTTGGGCTTAATGAGTGGCACATCTCTGGATGGATTGGATATTGCATTATGTGAATTAAAGGGGTCAGGGAAAGAGACGCAATTAAACCTTTTGAATTTTACGACAGTGCCTTATGACCATGCTATGAAAGAAGAGATATTGACTATTTTTTCAAAAGCATCGGTATCCTTGGAAAAATTGACTTTACTGAATCCATGGGTGGCATTGCAACATGCTCAAATGATCAATCAAGCTTTGGCAACTTGGGGTATCAAAGCATCTGAGATAGATTTAATTGCAAGTCATGGTCAAACAATTTATCATGCACCCAAATCTTTGCATCCCCATGATGCATTCGGTCCAGCCACTTTACAAATAGGAGATGGGGATCATTTAGCGGTTCATACTGGAATTATTACGCTAAGTGATTTTAGACAAAAACATATTGCAGCAGGAGGAGAAGGTGCGCCATTAGCTGTGTATGGAGATTATTTACTTTGTACAGATAGCATTGAAAATAGATTGTTGTTAAATATTGGTGGTATTGCTAATTATACTTATTTACCTGCTAATGGTAAGTTGGATCAAGTGTTTTCTTCAGATACTGGTCCTGGTAATACCATGATGGATGCATTTATGAGAACACATTTTAATGCAGCATTTGATCAAGATGGTTTAGTCGCCAAAAAAGGTACAATCAATGAAGCTTTATTGAAAGCCATGAAAGCGGATACTTTTTTCAATGTCCCATTACCTAAAACTATTGGCCCAGAATTATTCAATGTAGCATTTATTGAAAATGCTCAATTGGCTTCAGGTACCACACATATAGCCAAAGAAGATATCATGGCTACTTTAAATAGATTAACAGCAGAAACAATTGTGGATGCTATTCATATGCATGTACCTTCCACAGATGAATATACCATTTATACCAGCGGAGGTGGAATGCATAATACTCTAGTGATAGAGCATATCCAATCTTTATTACCTCATATAACTATCAATAGTTCTCAAGCCATAGGAATACATCCAGATGCCAAAGAAGCTATTTTATTTGCCATACTAGCCAATGAAGCGGTAGCTGGGGAGCCAATGTATGCTGGAGGAAATGCGACAAAGATTCCAGTTTCTATGGGAAAGATTAGTTTGCCAAAATAATAAAAAAAAGGGTCTCTTTTGGAGACCCTTCTTGAAATTTATTCCTTTTCTGCCATTTCTATTGATTTCTTTACGCTTCCGTACTTATTCAATAAATCAGCAGCTTTTTGTTCATCATTGGTGTGAAGTTCATCCATAATCATTTTAACTCCTCTTTCGAAAAGTTTTTGATTAGTGAGTTGCATGTTCACCATTTTATTACCCTTAATTCTTCCAAGCTTAATCATCACAGAAGTAGAAAGCATATTCAAAACCATTTTTTGTGCAGTACCACTTTTCATTCTAGTACTACCTGTTATGAATTCTGGGCCTACAACTACTTCAATTGGGAAATCAGCTTCTGCAGAAACAGGGCTATTCTTGTTGCAGCTTATACTACCTGTTGCAATACCGGCAGCTCTACATTTTCTTAATCCTCCAATCACATAGGGTGTAGTACCGCTTGCTGCGATACCCACCACTACGTCTTGATTAGAAATTTTATAAACCTGTAAGTCTAGCCAAGCTTGCTCTAAATCGTCTTCGGCATTTTCTACTGCTTGAAACATGGCTTGATGACCACCCGCAATAATTCCAATGACTAAATCGTTTGGTACGCCAAAAGTAGGAGGGCATTCACTTGCGTCTACTAATCCTAGTCTACCGCTGGTGCCTGCTCCAATATAAAATAAGCGTCCACCGTTTTTTAGTTTTTCAGTAACTGCGTCTACTAATAAATGAATATTGGGAATCACTTTCTCCACCTCATAAGCAACTTTCTGATCTTCTTTATTAATATTGCTCAAGATCTCTTCAGTAGAGAACTGCTCAATATTATTATAAAGAGAGGATTCTTCAGTTGTTCTTTTAAAAGTGTTACTCATAATACTCAATGATTAATTTTATTAGAAGCTTGGGTCAGCTGGTGTATTGGTATTACCATCTCTTTCCTTAAATGGATAAGGGAAGAAATTACGCTTTCTTTCTGTTGTAGCTCTACCGAATCTACGCATGTCTTCTAATTTTAAACCAGACATAAACAATTCAATACATCTATTTCTGTATATCTCTGTTAAAATTGCATCAGCAGTAGAAGCAGTAGAAGCTGTTAAGTTAGCGCCTACTTTGAAAGGATCAGCAGCAGCTGTCTTAGTAATTACTTTATTTAATTCAGTCAATGCAGTAGTTAAATTTCCAGTTCTTGCATTGGCTTCTGCTTTGATTAAAGTAATCTCACTTGGTAAATACAAAGGAATGGCAGCAGTCGTTGCATTATAAAATCCATTGATTCTAAATCTTGGTGCTACAGTTGCATTGATAGATGTGTAAAATGCAATGCGTCCATCAGCAGCTACTGGAGCTAGATCTGCAGGTAAACCAAAAGTTGAATCCTTTGGTTGGTATACGTTATTGGTTGCAGTTGCTACAGTGAAAACTGGATTCGTACTAACCGCATCATAATTGAATGTAGATTTTTTAGTAAGGTCTACTAAATTAGCGGCAGCTAATGCATCTGCATTCTTACCAGAGAATAATAAATATCTTGCTTTTAAAGCATATAATGTATTTACAAAATCAATACCTGCAACAGCATCAGATAGATAGCTAGCACTGATTGGGTTTGTACTAATTTTACCCAATGCAAAATCAATGGCAGCAATTGCTTTACCATAACCATCCATTCTGTCTATGAATGTTGCATTTGCACCTACAGTTCCTGGCACTTTTTCCCAGAACATGCTCATACTTCCATAAGCCATTGCTTTTAAAATAGAAGCATGTGCAATTAAACCACTAGCATATGCTTTGTCATTTAAAGCTTCTGCAGCAGTAATTACTGAAT
>CALCEA010000085.1 GCA_937900675.1 uncultured Chitinophagaceae bacterium | reverse complement strand
TCATTCCTGTAAGTGTATTGATTGATTCAACTGCATTAAATAGCATCTCATCCAACAGTCAAGAGCAAGCAGTTAAGCAAACCGATTTGCCAATTGACAAAAAGTTGGCAATGGATTCTACACAAGGTTTAACTACTAAAAATTCTATTCAATTTACCAATGATAGCACGGAAGACCATTTTATGGCGATGATTATTAAAGGTTCAAAAGAAGTCTTTGTTAAAGAAGCACAAAATGCTTTGGATAATTTAAACAATGATGAATTTAAAAAACTGGACTTAAGTGCGACTTATGTGCAGTTTAACGACAATACTTATATTCTATGGGTAGGGCCTTTTGATAATCAAAGAGAAAGTATTCAGTATACCCAAAAAATAAAACCAAGACTACAAACAGAATTAATCTCATTTATTCCTGCAAAACAGTATGAAATATTTATTTTTGGGAAGTCCAATATCATGCAAATTACTAACAATGAAGACCTTTTAAAATACAAGGAATACATGCTTAAAAATATTTATAAATAATAAAAAGAAACTACGTGAGCCAAAAAATTGATCAAAGCACTGGACGCACTAGAAAGTTTTGGAAATGGTATTTCATTTCTGCTGGGGTATTTATGTTATTCCTATTATTACTCAATTTTGGCTGGATTGGAGACATGCCAGATTTAGATGATATCGAAAATCCAACTGCCTCTCTAGCTTCTCAGGTATATGCCCAGGACGGAACACCCATGGGAAAATTTTATTTAGAAGACCGCATAAGTGTTAAATATAGAGACCTAAGCCCTTATTTAATTCAAGCATTAGTTGCTACAGAGGATAAAAGATTTTATGATCATTATGGAGTAGATGGAGAAGGTTTATTAAGAGCCATTGCATTCTTAGGTAGCCAAGGTGGTGCTTCTACCATTACCATGCAAACTGCAAAGAATTTATTTACAGATAACTGGAGTACAAAAAACAAGTTATTGCGTGTTATTCAAAAAATTAAAGAAAGTATTATTGCAATTAAATTGGAGCGCAATTTCACTAAACAAGAAATTCTTACTTTATACTTAAATACTGTTCCATTTAGTGAAAACTTATTTGGAGTAAGTAATGCTTCAAGATCTTTTTTCCAAAAAGAACCTGATAGATTAAATATTGAAGAAGCTGCATTGTTAATTGGTATGATCAATGCACCCACCAAATACAACCCAAATAGAAATCCAAAGCTGGCGCTAGAAAGAAGAAATTTAGTGTTAAACAGAATGGCTACTCAAAAGTATATAACCCAAGAACAAGCAGAGCAATTAAAAGCAATGCCTGTTGTTACCAACTTTAAGAAGCTAGACGAAAACAATGGCCTAGGCCCCTACTTTAGAATGAACTTAGGTGAGTTCATGAAAAAATGGTGTAAAGAGCACAAGAAAAATAATGGGGACAACTACAATTTATACAGAGATGGATTAAAGATTTATACAACCATTAATCCTAGAATGCAATATTATGCTGAAGAAGCGGTAGCAAGACATATGTCTTATTTACAAAAAGAGTTTAACCAACAAAACAATATTAAAAATGGGACTATCTGGAAAGACTTTAATAATTTATTAGAGTTGGCTATCAAACAGACAGATCGTTGGAAAAAAATGAAGGCAGAAGATATTGATGATGCTGAGATTAGAAAATCTTTTGACGAGCCTGTTAATATGCGCATTTTCGCTTACAACAAGAATAGATTCATTGACACCACAATGACTCCATTAGATTCTTTAAAATACCATAAACAAATTTTGCAAACAGGCTTTTTAGCAGTAGATCCATTTACTGGAGAAGTGAAAGCTTGGGTGGGTGGTGTAGATTTCAAAACATTCAAGTACGACCACGTTAATCAAAATACAAAAAGACAGGTAGGTTCTACAATGAAGCCTTTATTGTATTCTTTGGCGATTGAAAAAGCAGGTTTCACTCCTTTTAGTATTGTGCAAGACCAACAACAAAGTTTTGATGGTTATGGCATGGTTCCCAATACCCCAAAATCTTGTACTGGAATGTCCATGCCAATGGCACAAGCTTTGGCTGAATCTAGAAACTGTGCTTCTGGGTTTATTATGAAGCAAATTAATCCTAAAGGCAACGAAGCAGCTAAAGAATTTGTAGACTATTTAAAAAAATGTAATATTCAAACAGAGATCCCTGCGTATCCTAGTATTGCATTGGGGTCTGCAGAAATATCGTTGTTTGAAATGGTACAAGCTTATACCATGTTCCCTGGTGGCGGCTACAATGCGCAACCATTCTTCATCAATCGTATCGAAGATAAAAATGGCAATGTTTTAGAAAGCTTCTCTCCACAAAGAAGAAAAGTAATTAATGAGGTTACTGCCTACTCTGTTGTAAATATGATGCAAGGCGTTATTTCTAAAGGAACAGGAAGAAGTATGTATTCATTTGGTATTAATGCACAATCCATTGCAGGTAAAACAGGTACTACCAACGACAACAGT
>CALCEA010000084.1 GCA_937900675.1 uncultured Chitinophagaceae bacterium | reverse complement strand
AAAATTCAAAATATTTCATATGAATGGAACATGAGAAAACAAACTAAAATAAGAATTTCAAAAAAAGCAACATTACCCCAATCTAAAAACCCCCGCATGAAAATGCAGGGGGATAAGTAAAACAAAATTTAAATCAAAAAAAATGGTTGAAAATATTTTTCTCATATTTAATAATTCAATCATTTGTAAAGATTTATTCTGGTAATAATATTCCTGTTATATAATTATTAAGGTCATAATATTTGTTTGCTACTTTCTTTACCATTTCTGCAGTTATACCATCTAGCCTTTTTTCAAAAGATAAAATTCGCTTAGGATCAGTATTATTGATAAAAGATGTTAATAAAATATTCCCCCAATAAGTATTAGTTTTTATATCTTCCTCATATTTCTTTTTCAACGTTTCTTTAACCTTTGCCAAGTCTATTTCTGAAGGTCCTTCTAATTTTAGATTTTTAATTAAATCGAATGTGGCAGCAACTAATTTATTAACGTTTTCTGGACCACACGGAATATTAATATTTATACTGTATTTCCCATAAGGTAATTTAGTTAGACCACCACTTACGGAAGCGCCATAAACACCTCCCATTTCCTCTCTTAACTTTTCAATTACTTTAATTTGTAATACTTCATTAGCTATTTGCAATTGAACATTTTCATCAGCATCATAAGCGGTTTCACCTACGAAATTTATGGAAGCTTGAGCTTTCTTTTCCTTTCCTTTTTTATAAATGAATTTCACTTCACCTTTGGGAGCACGAACCCCTAAATCTTTAAAATTATGTTCAGTATTTTTAAAAGGTAAAGAACCCAGGTATGCTACAATTAAAGGTTTCATTTCTTTGATATCAATGTTTCCAATAAAATAATAATTCATCCCATCCGCATTGCTAAATTTTTCTTTGAAAATATCAAAGGTTCGGTTTAAATTAATATTATCAAATTCCTCAGGTTTTGTTAATCCATTTGCACGTGGATTATTTTGGGTTAGAACTTTACTCAAAGTATCCACAAATAAATATGAAGGGTTTTGAAAAACACCAGTCATTATAGACTTTTGTTTACTAATAAATGATTTAAATAATTCCTCATCAATTCGAGGTTTTGTACAGTATAAGTAAATGAGTTGTAGCATAGTTTCAAAATCTTTTATTGAACTAATACCATTAAATCCCTCAGATGTCTCCGATATATTAGGGGTTACTCTAACTGTCTTTCCATTTAGAAATTTCTGTAAATCGGTAAATGATAAATCTTTAAGACCCATTTCAGAAGTAATTGTACTAGAAAATGCAGCATTAAATTTGTCCTTTAGTTCATATAAGCTACTACCTCCAAGTCTTACAGCAGAAAGTCTAATTTCATCATTTTTAAAATCAGTTGTTTTAATCGTAACAGTAACGCCATTGTTTAATTTCAACTGAATAGTTCCTAATTCATCGTCCTTTATTTCTGAAACAATTTTACCTCCAATTGGAGCTTTTTCCATCAATGAAGCTGCTACTACTTTTTCCTCATATGGCTTAATTTCATTATTCATTGTTTGATCTACAAAGGCAAGTAAAGTATTATTATCAGGTATAAGTACATCTCTCTTTTCAGGCCCAGTTACTAAAACAAATTTCTTTTGGCCAGATTCTAAATCTTTAGCTATAGCATTCACATCTGATATTTTGATTTCAGGAAGTACTTGTTTAACAAATGCATATTCAACATCAATCCCAGGAACAGGTTCCTTACTTAAAAAATTACGAATAAATTCTCCTAAAACAATATTAGAATTTGTCTTTTCTCTTTCATTGAATTGATTAAGGTAATTAGTTAATATTGATTGTTTAGCTCTTTCTAATTCAGCATTAGTGAAACCAAACTTTTTGACTCTTTCTGTTTCAATTACAAGTGTATTTATAGCAGGCTTTATATCACCTTTTCCCATAATGGCAGCTGAAGTAAAAGCATCATAACCACGAACAAAATTTCCAAAATTTGAAAATGCAAATAAATAAGGTGGATTTGCCTTTTGAGATAATTCAGCTAATCTTGCATTTAACATCTGACTAAATAAATTCTTTACTAAATTGTTCTTATAATCTAACCAAAAAATTTGATCATTAGAAGGTTTAATGTAATTTATAATTTGAAGTTGAGTTTGCTCACCTTCTTTATCATCTACAGATAAGGCTGTTTCTTTCTGACGAGCAGGAATTGGAGTAATGGATGGCCTTGGTCTTTCTTTAATTGGATTCTTTAAAGCACTGAAATGTGAAATAATTTTTGCTTCTGCTACTGCTGGATCTATATCACCAACTACTACAATAGCCATTAAATTTGGACGGTACCAGTCCTTATAAAATTTTCTTAATTCTTCAGGTTTAAATGTTTTCAATACATCTTCTTTCCCAATTGGTAATCTTAACGCATATTTTGATCCGTTTAACAATTCAGGGAAATATTTATTGCGCATTCTTTCTTGTGAACCTTTGCCACTTCTAAGTTCTTCCAATACTACACCACGTTCTTTTTCAATTTCTTCATCAGTTAATAATGCCCCTCCTGCCCAGTCTTCTAATACCGTAAATCCATTTTCAACAATCTCAGACTTATCCGATGGCAATGGAAGTATATAAACTGTTTCATCAAAACTTGTATAGGCATTTAAATCTGCACCAAATTTAACACCAATAGTTTGTAAATAATTTACAAGATCATTCTTTGGAAAATGCTTAGATCCATTAAAATTCATATGCTCAATGAAATGCGCCAATCCTAATTGATTTTCATCTTCTAAAATTGATCCAACATTAAGTACTAGACGTAATTCAACCTTTTTCTCTGGTTTAGCATTCTTTTTGATATAATAAGTTAAACCATTACTTAAGTTTCCTATTTTGACACTTGAACTCAATGGTATCGAATCATTTAATTTAAATTGCGAGAAACTCTCATTTGTAATTAAAAATGATATTGCAATTAATGTACTTTTTAAAATGGAAATGAAT
>CALCEA010000083.1 GCA_937900675.1 uncultured Chitinophagaceae bacterium | reverse complement strand
ATCCTCCATATAGTCCTAAAGGGTCTAAAATATGATGCTTTACATATTGGTCAAACCTTTCTCCTGATGTTCTTTCAATGATAGTTCCTATCATATTGAAATTTAAATTACAATATTGGTATCCCTTTCCTGGCTCGTAATCATTGTAGCATTTTTGCCAATTGGGGTTTTTAGCTGGGTTAATATAATCTAAACTAAAATATCCCTCACTATCATTAATAGAAGACAAATGCGACATCAATAATCTAAGTGTAATAACTGTTTCTGGATATTTTGGATGACGAATAGGGAATCCCACTAAATTACTTACATCCTCATCTAAATCTAATTTGCCAGCTTCTATTAATTGCATAATAGAAGTAGCAGAAAAAGATTTAGAGATAGATGCTATTCTGAAAATATTTTTATTCGTTAATGGAGCTCCTGTCTCCAAATTACTACTACCAAAAGAATTGGTATAAATAATTTTATTGTCTTTCACTACTGCAACAGACAGGCCCACTACTTTTTCCTCTTTAAAGATTTGTTGAATAGCTGGTGCTATATTTTCAACTTGGGAAATTGCCTTCACAGATAATAAAACCAAGAACACAAAAAAGTAAATGATTTTCTTTTTCATAATTTTTATTTTACTGCAGCTTCTAAATCTGCAATGATGAATTTAGACATTTGTAAAAAAGCATAAGTGGCTTTGGGAGCGGTTTCTGGGTTGGTCATTAATTTACCTAGCATGGAAGGAACCACCTGCCAGCTAACTCCATATTTATCTTTCGTCCATCCACATTTACCAGCTTTGCCACCTTCTAATAATTTATTCCAATAGTGATCTATTTCTTCTTGTGTATCTACAGTGATGACAAATGAAACTGCTTCATTAAAATTAAATTGATGATTGGCTGAACTATCCATTGCACCAAAAGGCAAGCCGTTTAATTCAAATTGGGAATATTTTATAAATCCTGTTTGATCTGGCTCTCCTTCTTCGTATCTACTAATATCTACCACTTTATTTTTTTCAAAAATACTTGTATAAAATTGAATGGCTTCTTCGGTTTTACCTACATTGTTTCCTACAAACATCAAATGTGGCATTATTTTACAACTACTTTGATGTCCAATCATCAATTGCCAATTCACTCCAAATTGATCCGCGCACCATCCATATTGTTCGCTCCAAGGATATTTGTTTAGTGGCATCATAACTTTACCACCTACAATTAATTTATTCCAGATTGCCTTAAGTTCTTCTTTATTGGAAGCGCTAATGAAAAATGAAATGGATGGATTAATAGTATATTCTGGTCCACCATTTAAATTCATGAATCTTCTTCCATAAATTTTATATACAACTGCCATTGGATTTTCTGATAATAACTCAACCTCTCCAAATACTTCTTTGTAAAATAGAAATGCATCTTTTGCTTTTTTATCAAACCATAAACAGGTGCCTAATTCGTGTGTCATTTGAACTTTTATTACTTATTAATGTTAATTAGTAATAAAGTTAAGTTATTATATATTTAGTAACTTAGTTAAAATCAAAAATGTACCATATGTCATTTCAAGATAAACTAGATCATTTAATCACTACAAAAGAAGCAATTCCTTCTGAGTATGCATTAAAAGAATTAATCCATCAAACCAGCTATTTGTCTGATGGTCAGATGATTGAATGGAAGGGCGCTACACATGAAGTGTTCTCACCAATCTGTATTCAAACAGCTAATGGTATTGAAAGGGTGAAGATTGGATCTTATCCAATTTGCACAGAGAAGGAAGCAATGATAGCTTTAGATGCTGCATGCGCTGCTTATAATGAAGGTAGAGGAGAATGGCCTACGATGAGTGTTGCTCAGAGAATAAACTGTGTGGAGCAGTTCATTAAGAAGATGTTAGAGCAAAAAGACATTGTGGTTAAATTAATCATGTGGGAGATTGGTAAGACTTATGCTGATTCAGAAAAAGAATTCGATAGAACGGTTGAATATATTTATGCAACCATTGATGCTTTAAAAGATGTGGATAGAGATTCTTCAAGATTCACTATTGAACAAGGTATTGCTGCACAAATTAGAAGATCTCCTTTAGGTGTAGTATTATGTATGGGTCCATTTAACTATCCTTTGAATGAGACTTTTACCACTTTGATTCCTGCAATCATTATGGGTAATACCTTATTATTCAAACCTCCTAAACATGGTACTTTATTGCACTATCCTTTATTAGAAGCATTTAAATCTTGTTTCCCTAAGGGTGTGGTGAATACTATTTATGGTAGAGGTAATGCTATTGTTCCTGCATTAATGGAATCTGGTAAAATCAATGTACTTACTTTGATTGGTTCAAGTAAGGTAGCGAATCAATTAAAAAAATTACACCCTAAAGTAAATAGATTAAGAGCCATTTTAGGTTTAGATGCAAAGAATGCTGCTATTATTACTAAAGATGCTGATATTAAATTAGCAGTTCAAGAAACGGTATTGGGTTCATTATCTTTCAATGGTCAAAGATGCACTGCTTTAAAGATTGTGTATGTTCATAAATCCATTGCTGATCAATTTATTTGCTTATTGAATGAAGCTGTGGGCAAATTGCAATTTGGTCTACCTTGGGAGAAGGGTGTAACCCTAACGCCACTTCCAGAGCCAGGAAAGCCAGCTTATTTAAACGATTTAATTGAAGACGCAAAGAAGCATGGCGCTAAAGTAATGAACGAACATGGAGGTACTATTAAAGAGTCTTTCTTTTATCCAGCTGTATTATATCCAGTGAATAACAAAATGAAAGTATACAGCGAAGAGCAGTTTGGTCCAATCATTCCTGTAATTCCTTTTGATGATATCGAAGAGCCTATTCAATATGTAATTGACTCAACCCATGGTCAACAAGTAAGTTTGTTTTCTAAGAATAAAGAAGAGCTAGCAAGTTTGATTGATCCATTGGTAAATCAAGTAAGTAGAGTGAATATTAATAGTCAATGTCAGAGAGGTCCAGATACTTTTCCATTCACAGGTCGTAAAGACAGTGCTGAAGGAACTTTATCTGTTGTAGACGCTTTAAGATCTTTCTCAATTAGATCTTTGGTAGCTGCTAAATTGACCGATGACAATAAAGAGATTATCAATGATATTGTATCATCTCATCACTCTAATTTCTTAAGTACGAAATATATATTCTAAAATAGTAAATTTTTGTATCGAAAGGTTTATAGCTTTGCTGTAAACCTTTTTTTATGGAAAGCCTCAATGAGTTCAAAAGTTTTACCAATGCATTACCTGATTTAAATTATCTAATGCCGGTTTTATTTGTTGGGCATGGTTCTCCAATGAATGGTATTGAAGACAATGAGTTCAGCAAAAGATGGACAAGTATCGCTAAAGAAATTCCCACACCAACAGCTATCTTAGTAATATCCGCACATTGGTTCACTAAGGGAACTAGTATTACTGCCATGGATTTTCCTAAGACCATTCATGATTTTGGTGGCTTCCCTGAGGCATTATATCAAGTACAATATCCAGCGCCAGGCAATCCAGTATTGGCCAAAGAAACAGCTTCATTGATTCATAGTACACATGTAGAATTAGATCACGATTGGGGCTTGGATCATGGCACATGGACTATTGTAAGACATATGTATCCTGAAGCTAACATACCTGTATTGCAATTAAGTATTGATTACTCAAAGCCGCCATCCTTTCATTATGAGTTAGCGAAAGAACTTTTTGCATTAAGAAAAAAAGGTGTGTTGATTATTGGTAGTGGCAATATGGTACATAATTTAAGAATGGTAGCATGGGATAAATTAAATGGTCCTGCATATGGTTATGATTGGGCTTTGCACATGAATCAAACTTTCAAAGACTTGATCTTGCATAATGATCATCAACCATTAATTCATTATGATCAATTGGGTAGAGAAGCTATGCTGGCGATCCCAACACCAGAACATTATCTTCCATTATTATATACATTAGGTCTCCAAGATAAAAATGACCCTATTGCTTTTTTCAACGATCAGCCTGTTGGCGGATCTTTAACAATGACTTCTGTCAAGATTGGCTAGTTATAGCATTTAATAGTTGTACCTTTGTAGCTATAATTAAAATAGTGAATTTTGAAGTTTATTGATTTAGGGCTGGATCCAAGAATTTTAGAGGGGATTGATTCAATGGGGTATGAGAATGCAACACCGGTTCAGGAGCAAGTGATGGTGCCCATTTTGGAAGGGAAAGATATTATTGCAGCAGCACAAACAGGTACGGGAAAAACAGCTGCCTTTTTATTACCATTATTACATCGTTTAATTACATCACCTCATCAGGCATCTGATATTAATGCGATGATTATTGTGCCAACCAGAGAATTGGCTATTCAAATCGCAGAAAGTATTGAAGGACTATCTTATTTTACGGATGTTAGTGCAATTGCGGTTTATGGTGGTGGAGATGGTAATTCGTTTGCTATCGAGAAAAAAGCATTAACTAGTGGAGTGGATATTGTGGTATGTACACCAGGTAGAATGATCGCTCATTTAAATATGGGCTATGTTAAACTAAATGGATTAAAGTATTTAGTATTAGATGAGGCAGATAGAATGTTGGACATGGGTTTTAGTGATGATATTAATAAGATCATAACTTATTTACCTAAGCAAAGACAAAACTTATTGTTTTCTGCGACCATGCCTACAAAAATGAGAGCATTGGCAAGAAATTTATTAGTAAATCCGGTAGAGATTAATATTGCGATTTCAAAAGCTTCTGAAAATATAACCCAAAAAGCATTTGTTGTTTATGATGCGCAGAAAGATGCTATTATTAAAGACATGCTTGGATCAAAAAGATTTAAAAAAGTAATTGTCTTTTGTTCTAAAAAGCAAAATGTAAAAAAACTAACTGCAGATTTAAAACAAGTAAAGCTTTCAGTTGCTGAAGTGCATTCTGATTTAGAACAAAAAGAAAGAGAACAAGCATTGCAAGATTTTAGAAATGAAAAAATCTCTATCATAGTTGCAACAGATATTTTAAGTAGAGGTATTGATATAGATGATATTGATTTAGTTATCAACTATGATGTACCAAACGATGGAGAAGACTATATTCACAGAATTGGTAGAACTGCCAGAGCTGCTAGCTTAGGCACAGCTTTTACTTTAGTTGGACAGAAAGAACAATCTAAATTTGCTCAAATTGAAGAACTACTTGGCGCTTCGGTGCTAAAAGGCACAGTGCCACCTGAATTTGGGGAGACACCTGAATACAAGCCAGTTACAAAAGGGAGAAGAAATTCAAATCATAAAAGATAAATATATTGAATAAAAAAAGCCTCTTCAAATTGAAGAGGCTTTTTTTAATGTTGGAAACGATTATTTAATTTCAATAATCGCTCTTTTTAATAATTTAGATTCAGCTAAATTTAAAACTTGTGCACCTGGAGTTAGTGATTGAATATTGAAACTTTCTTGTGTTTTAGTTTCAATACCAGGTTTGCCTTCCTCTTCCTCTTCTTCTGTTTTCTTAGAGCTAATACCAGTGATGATTATTTTAAAAGGAGCTGGGGTAGAAATTTTAGTAGACAAAATTAAATTAGCGCCTGGTCCTTTAGCTTCTTTGTCTGCTGTATATAAAGTTTCTAATACTTTTCCAGTACTATCCACCACTTCAATATTTAAACTAGCCGCTTCTTGATCTTTTACTTTTTGTAAGATAAAAGTTGTTGCAACACCATTAGTAGAATCTAAGGTTGTTTTTTCTTGGAAGCTTATTCCAGCATCTGGTCTTGGTCCTCTTTTTGGTGCAAAAATTCTACCAAATTCAGCAACAGGTTCTAATACTTCTGTAACAGATAAAGTCAAAACAATTAACCCGATAATACTAGCTACTAAAAGTTCTTTCTTAAATGCTCCTGTAGTTTTATCCTTAGAATAGTTCTTTAAAGAGCCCCAGTTATTCACTATGTGAAAAATGGCAAAACCCACAAATATCAACCCAAAGATGGTATGGGTCATTTCTACAAAATGAGGTTTTTGCTTGATGTATAATAAGATTCCTGATGTGCCTAAAACAACAAATGCGAAAGCAATGGAAAGGCTAATAATGTTCTTTTTCTTCATAATTTTTGGTTTGGTATAGACAAGTTATTAAAATCTCACTAAAAATCAACCACTTAGCTCTATTTATCAGTCTTTTTAGGTGATTTTATGATAAGACTCATTTTTTTAATTAAAGTTTAATCGTAATATTGCGATTAATATGGGAACAAGTAAATTAAATGAGTACAATGAAGAAGATCTGCTTATTGCCAAATACGCAAAAGCATTGTCTCATCCTGCTCGTGTTGCTATCATCAATGTGCTTTTGAAAAAGCAGGCCTGCGTTTGTGGTGATATTGTGGATGAGCTCCCCTTAGCTCAAAGTACAGTCTCTCAACATTTAAAAGAATTAAAAGAGGCAGGGCTTATAAAAGGGGATATCGATGGGGTGTCTGTTTGTTATTGTATTGATACAGAAGTCTGGAATAAAGCCGGAGAAGTGATCAATCAATTATTTCAATTGTCTCATGCCATACCTAATAAATGTTGTTAATTAATAAAATAAAATTTATGCAAACCGAAGAAGAATTAAAAGAAATCGTAAGAAAAAAATATAGTGAAATTGCTTTGCAAGACAAGGAGACTAATATGTCATCATGTTGTGGAGCAGGAGGATGTTCAACTGAGGTTTATAATATCATGTCGGATGACTATACCGCATTAGATGGATACAATGCGGATGCAGATTTAGGACTGGGTTGTGGGTTGCCTACACAATTTGCTAAAATTAAAAAAGGTGATGTTGTGGTGGATTTAGGAAGTGGTGCTGGTAATGATTGTTTTATAGCTAGACATGAAACTGGAGAAACGGGAAAAGTAATTGGTGTTGATTTTACGCCTGCGATGATTGATAAGGCAAGAAAAAATGCAGAGGTTAGAGGATTTAATAATGTTGAGTTTAGACAAGGAGATATTGAGAGTATGCCAATTACAGCAAACAGTGCTGACGTAATTGTAAGTAATTGTGTTTTAAACTTAGTGCCTAACAAGGATGCCGTGATCAAAGATATTTATAGAGTATTAAAACCTGGTGGTCATTTTAGTATATCTGATGTAGTGTTAGTAGGTGCATTGCCAGAAGGATTAAGAAAAGATGCTGAAATGTATGCAGGTTGTGTATCTGGTGCTATTCAAAAAGAAGTTTATTTGGAATTAATTCATGCAAATGGTTTTGAGAATGTAACTATTCAAAAAGAAAAGCCAATTATAATCCCTAACGATATTCTAGTCAATTATTTATCTAAAGAGGAGATTGCACGATTCAATAATGGCTCAACAGGAATTTTTTCGGTTACAGTATTTGCTCAAAAACCATTAGAGAATAAAAAAGTTTGTGTTCCTGGTGGGGGTTGTTGTTAAAGATGCATTAGTAAAATTTTAATTGCAATATTGATGAAAAATGTTTTGGTTTTATGTACAGGAAATAGTTGTAGAAGTCAAATAGCACATGGCTATTTGCAATATTATTATGGAGATCATGCCAATGTATATAGTGCAGGAGTAGAAACGCATGGAGTGAATCCTAAAGCGATTACTATAATGAAGGAAGATCATATTGATATTAGTAAACATACTTCGAATAATGTATTGGAATATAAAGACATTGATTTTGATTATGTAATCACTGTTTGCGATCATGCTAAAGAAGTGTGTCCTCATTTTCCATCGAATGCAGAAAAGTTTCATCATAATTTTCCTGACCCATCTAAATATATTGGAACTGAGGAAGAAATTCATGCAGAATTTGTTCGTGTTAGAGAGATGATCAAATCTTATTGTAGTGATTTTGCAAAGAGTCATTACTAATTTATAAACACAAAACAGTATATTCGCGCCAATTATATAAATATGAAATCAAGTGTATCTTCAAAATTAAAAGACAGATCAGAGGGACAATGTGAACTTTGTGCGTCAAATGCAGCGCAATTTGCATATGCAGTAAGTCCAAAGGGAAATGAGTCTATTGAAAATGAAGTAGCTGTTTGTGAAACCTGTGTTTCTTTGATTGAATCCGGTGAAAAAGTTAGCCACTGGAATTGTTTAGCTGGAAGTATTTGGAATACAGAACCAAGTGTACAGGCTTTAAGTTATAGAATATTATATGGAATGAAAGATCAAGAATGGGCAAATGAAATTTTAAGCTCAGTAGAATTAGACGAAACAGTTGTTAATTGGGCAGAGTCTATTTTTCAAGTAGCTGCAAAGCATGTTGATAGTAACGGAACTATTCTTGAAAATGGAGATACTATTGTGTTGACTCAGCAGTTGAATGTTAAAGGAGCAAGCTTTATGGCGCCTAAGGGAACCATTGTTAGAAAAATTAGATTGGTTCCTGATAATGCCGAGCAGATTGAAGGAAAAATTAATAATGATACCATTGTGATTCTTACAAAATTTGTAAAGAAGTCAGTATAGATAAATTAATTTTAAATAAAAAGGGTCTCGAAAAATCAAGACCCTTTTTATTTGGGGGAAGTATAATACTTTTAGAAATTCTTAGTGCCATTTGGTTGGTAGATAAATCTAAAAGTATAATATCGTTGTTTGCTAATTTTTTCAGCATCAGTTGCTGTTGCAGCTAAAGTTGCACCACCTTTATAATAAGATATAATTTCTACTTTAGCATATTTACCACTTGCGGTTTTAATTACTAAAACTCTTCCTGCTAAAGGAGTAATTAAGTTTTTAATTGGATCGTAAGTGTACCATCCTTTACCACTTCCATAAGTGATGGCATAACTTGCAGGTGCATTATCTGTTTTAAATACCGAATCAGGAGAAATTGTTTTTAATTCATCAAATAAACCTACTTGAACAAATGCGCCACCTAACCCTGTGCCACTAGTGCCACCATTGGTTAAAATTTTGGTGCCGTTAAATGCAAGATCCCATTTTGTAGTTGCACTATCTGTATTGGCTACAATAGCGTTTTTTTCTATACTATAAAATGTATACTTGCCTGCACCATAAGGTTGTCCCTGAGCAGTTACGCCAATAATGGTATCTGCTGGTAAGTCATTCACTGTAGTTGCAGTTAAAGGGGCTACAACTGTTGTGGTTGATTTTGAACAAGAGAATAAAAAAATACTTGTCACTACTACCACTAATCCTTTACCGATTGCTTTTTTCATTTTGTTATTTTTTATGTTGTGTTGAATATTTTAAAGTCATATAAAAAGTTCTTCCAGCTAAATTGGGTAAGTTCAATCCATCCATATAGTTATTGATATTGTCAATACCGGCCTGCACAGCAAACCCATTTTTCAATGGTTTGCCCATAGAGTAGTTCAAAGTGACATATCCAGATCCAAACTGATCGCCATTATCGTATACTTCATTGCCATTGGTATTGGCAACCGCCCATTTGCTTCTATAAATGGCTCTTATATTGGCATAGAATCCTTTTGTATTCTCGTAATTAATTTTTACCTGAAACCTATGTTTACTTGTATTCGGTAATCCAACATAGTCGCTTAATCTTAGTAATCTACTTGTGCCATTAGTATTTTTTGTATAAACTGTTCCATTATTGATACTGGCTATTTGGTCTTTGTCTCCAGTTAATAAGAATTGGTAACCTAATGAGCTAGAGAATCCATTTCTATATTTTTGCTTTGCTTCAATTTCAAATCCTTGAGTGAAAGCATTTTTAATATTTAGGTAGCTATAAATTTGACTTCCGCTGATATAGTTTCCTACTTGTTGTACATCAATTAAATTATTGATATCGTTTCTAAATATTTGAAATTGTAATTCATTGTTTTGATTGGGCTCCCACTCTGCAGAAAAATGGATACCAGTTGCATATTCAGGTTCTAATTTTTTTAATTGGTAATAGTTGCTAAATAAATTTCCAATTTGACCCAATTGGTTTAATTTATTAATTACTTTTTGTGCCTCTACTGCTCCAAATACACTGTAATTACCAGCAGCTGAATTGGTAAAGTTTAAATATAACTGTCTAAAATCTGGTGCCTTAAAGCCTCTACCAATACTTAATTTAAATCTTAAATGAGTATTGGCCTTGTACATTAAAGAAAGCTTAGGGCTAAATGCAGAAGCAAAATTTTGATTTTGATCATATCTAAAACCTGCATTGGCCACCCATTTTTCCCCATTATTCCATTCCCACTGATTAAATGCGTATTTGATAGTATTTGTTTTCGCGCTATCTATATTGTCATATCTAGAGCTATTTACTTGTTCTTTAATCCACCCAAATCCTGCAATAGTATTCAATGAAGAATTAATCTTCCATTCAGTTTGATTCTCTATTCTTTTAAAATTTTGTTGAAACAAATCATTGTAAGGATTTCCAGATACAGTTAAAAGATCTTGCTTGGATTCAAATTGAGTATAATAGGTATTTAATTTTGTTTTGATTTTTTCATTAAATCGATGATTCAAAACAATAGATCCATTTAAATCATTGTTTTTTTCATTCCCATTAGAATAGATGGTTGTTCCATTATTAGCAACAGCAATAATACTTTTAATATTTTCCGTATTGTACCTTAAACTACCATCAATGCTAGTCTTATCGGAAAATCTATACTGAAGATTTTGCGTGAAAGTTGTTCTAGAAATGGGGGTAATGAATCTATTATTACTATTGGGTCTAACGCTAAATCCATCTGTACTATAATAATTGTAAAATGTTTGAGCACTAATTTTATTTAATCTTTTTGTAATACTGATATTGCCATCTTTAGTGTTATAACTTCCGTATCTAATATTTGCGGCTAAAGCATCAGTATTCTTTTTATCGGTAATAATATTAATTACACCAGCCATTGCCTCACTTCCGTATAAACTAGAAGATGGGCCTTTTACAATTTCAATTTTTTGAATATTGCCCACTGCAATTCTATTTAAATCCAATACACCTGCGGTTCTTCCAATTAATGGTTCTCCGTCAATTAAAATAATGGTATAGTCCGGATTTAATCCTTGAAGCTGCACTCCAGCTCCAAATCCTGAAGTTAGTGTTATGCCGGTTTGTTCTCTTAAAACATCAGAAAGTCTTGTATTGCCCGCTTGAATAATGCTTTTCCCACTAACCAAGCTAATAGGTACTGAAATATTTTTTACTTGTCTTTCTGATTTATTTGCTGTTACAAAAACGGTATCACTATATAAAGCAAGACTGTCTTTGCTAAAATTCATTTGTGCTTTAGCATTTGTATAACTCAAAAAAGCACTTGCCCAAATAATATAAATAGCTCTTTTTTTCATTGAGCCACAAAGGTCGGTTTACTATATTTCTTAGCCTTTGATTATTGAATGTTTATAACCTTTACAATGGATAAAATGACACTATCATGACAATCATAATGCGCTCCATTTTTCTTGTTTAATTTTACTGATATAAATCATATTTAACTTTAAAAATTATATAGAAACGCTAACTTCGCTCAGTAAATATGAGCTATCCAAAACATCAAATATTATTGGTTGAAGATGAAGAACATCTTCATGAAGCCTTAAAACTTAATTTAGAGTTAGAGGGCTATGAAGTAAGCTCTGCAATGGATGGAAAGTTTGCGCTTGATATACTCCAGAAAGCTGCATTTGATTTAATCATTTTGGACATTATGCTCCCTAATGTGGATGGTTTTACAATAATTGAAAAGTTAAGATTAAACAATAATCAAACGCCCATACTAGTATTAAGTGCCAAGAACTCAAGTTTTAATAGAGTTCAGGGGCTGAAATTAGGCGCGGATGATTATTTGAATAAGCCTTTCAATTTAGAAGAGCTACTTTTAAGAGTTTCCAAACTTATACAGAAATCAACTCCAAATAATTTAGTATCAGAACAAGCTGTCACATTTGAGTTTGCTGGACATACCATTAATTTTGATTCTTTGGAGGTTTTGTTGGCAGATGGAACTGGTTTTCAATTGACTAAAACAGAGGCATTGTTATTACGCTTATTAATTGAGAACAAAAACAGTGTAGTTTCTAGAGAAAAGATCTTACAGACGGTATGGGGCTATCAGGTATTCCCAAATACCAGAACCATTGATAATTTCATCACTGCTTTTAGAAAGTATTTTGAAAAAGACTCCAAAAATCCAGTTCATTTCATATCAGTTAGGGGTGTAGGGTATAAGTTCAAAATATAGTAACTTAGGGCAAATAGATTTTATGACTTACAAAAAAATTTGCCATTTTTTCTTTGCTTTAATTTTCCTTTCTAGTACCTCAAGTGCTCAAAATAATAATAAACCCAATCCATTTCAACCAGAAATAGATGCATTTGCTAAAGCTGATAAAATCAACATGCCTGATGAAGGAAAAATTCTTTTTGCAGGAAGTTCTTCATTTAGATTATGGAAAGATGTCAATGATTATTTCCCAGGTAAATCCATTTTAAATAGAGGATTTGGAGGAGCAACATTATTAGATCTTATCCATTATTCAAAGGAGACCATTATTCAATATAAGCCAAAGCAAATTTTTATTTATTGTGGTGAAAATGACATTGCTGATAATGATACTGTAAAACCAAAGGATGTTTTTGATCGATTTAAGAAATTATATTCCATTTTAAGAACACAACTTCCCGCAACAACACCTATTGTTTTTTTGTCCCTAAAGCCCAGTATTGCTAGATGGTCTATGCATGAAAGAATGGCGGCCTCAAATGATTTGATTAAAAATTTTATTAGTACTCAAAAAAACATCCAGTTCTTGGATGTATATAGTAAAATGTTGGATACAGGTGGTACGCCATTCAAAGACATTTTTATTGAAGACAAATTACACATGAATGCCAATGGATATAAGATATGGCAAAAATTAATGACCCCGCTAATGCTTTCTACTGATAAGCCAGTGGCTACTACCAATGCTGGTAAAGTAGCTGGTTTCAAAGAAGGTAATATTAATGTGTTTAAAGGAATTCCATTTGCTGCTCCTCCGGTAGGAGATTTAAGATGGAAAGCGCCTCAACCAGTAAAACCATGGTCTGGGGTGAAAGACTGTATTCAATTTGCAGCAAGTCCTGTTCAAGGAGAACCTATCCCTTTTATGTGTTGGTCAGAAGAATTTTTAATTCCCAAAAAACCAATAGATGAAGATTGTTTGTATTTAAATGTTTGGACAAAAAATACCGCTGCTAAAAAACCAGTACTCGTATATATTTATGGTGGTGGATTTAGATCTGGTGGTGCTGGTTGTGCAATTTATGATGGCAAAGAAATGGCAGAGAAGGATGTGGTATTTGTAAGTATTAATTATAGAGTAGGTGTATTTGGATTTTTAGCACACCCTGAATTAACCAAAGAGTCTGGCTATGGTGCATCGGGTAATTATGCTTTATTAGATATGATTGCTGCATTAAAATGGGTAAAGCAAAATATTGCTGCATTTGGAGGAGATCCTAATCAAGTTACTATTGCGGGTCAATCAGCTGGTGCTTTTGCGGTGAATCATTTATGTGCTACTCCTTTAGCAAAAGGTTTGTTCAAAGGAGCTATTGCTCAAAGTGGTGGAAGTGTTTTAACAAGCACTTTAAGACCTACTACTAGTTTACAGCAAGCAGAAAACATGGGAATAGATTTTGCTAAACATTTTAAAGTGAGTTCTATTCAAGATTTAAGAAAAATTTCTGCAGAAGATATTTTAAAATCTAATCAAGGGCTATCTTATCCAATTGAAGATGGCTATGTTTTACCAAGTTCAATTGCTCATATTTATTCAAATGGAAAACAAAATGATGTGGCTTTAATATTGGGTTGGAATTTAGATGATAAAGTAACAGGACCACCTGTAAATGCGGAAGCTTACAAACAACAATTACAAAAACAATTTGGAACAAATGCCGAGAAAGTCTTGCAATATTATCCCGCAACCAATGATGCTATTGCAGCAGCTTCTCAAGATAATTTAAGCAGAGATGGATTTTTTGGTGTTCAAGGGTATGCGTGGGCAAATGCACAATTACATAAAGGCAAATCAAAAGTTTTTATATACAATTTTAATAGAAAGCTACCTGCTTATAGCGCAGCTTCCAATTTTGGCGCTTTTCATACAGGAGAGGTGCCTTATGTTTTTAATAATTTAAAAACAGTGAATAGACCTTGGGAAGATATTGATATTCAATTAGCCGATCAGTTATCTAGCTATTGGGTGAACTTTGTTAAAACGGGTAATCCAAATGGAGGTAATTTGACTAACTGGCCATCCTACACTACAGAAAAAGACCAAGTTTTAGTCATTGATCAACAAACCAGTGCTACAAAGATGCCTTTCAAAGATGGCTTACGAATTTTATCTACGCTTTATTAAATTTCAAAATTCAAGTTATTTGAGTTGCAAATTTGACTACATTTGAGAAATGATTAAAAATCATAATATGAAAAAAGGCCTTATTTCTTTTGTATTTGCATCTGTTGTTTTGATGGCATGTAGTAAATCTGGTGATACTCCACCTCCTACACCTCCTACACCTCCTACTCCAGTTGCAGAGGCGAATATTGTTTTTACCATAGATCCAGATCCAGGAACTGGAATTTATGCTTCAATAGGGGCTTCTCAATCAATGACAATAAATATTTCTTCAACAATACCAACGGCAGGAGTAACTATAGACGTGAAGACTACGAAAGATAGCGATGGAGCGACAGTTTCTTCAAGTAGTGTTGCAAGTAGTACTGCAAAAAATACTGTTTCTATTGACAATCTTAGTTCAGGAGTGTTGTGTACAACAACGATAACAATTACTTCTAAGTCTAAATCAGATAATAACGCTTCAAAATCTTTCAAGATTGCAAGAAAGTAATTTGAATCTTAGAGATATAAAAAATGCCACTCAATTTTGAGTGGCATTTTTGTTTCGAAATAATTAGGTTTAAAGATCAACTTCCTCTAGAACCACCCGTTTTGATAGGTTTCTTATTAGCGCCAGTTGATTTTGTATTTGCCTTTGCAATAAATTTTGAACTTCCACCTTGCACATTTGATTTTGTGTTATTTGCGGCGTTCTTTGCAGCTTTCTTTTCGTTGATATGAAATCCCATAATGGTTATATTTGAGGTATAAATAT
>CALCEA010000082.1 GCA_937900675.1 uncultured Chitinophagaceae bacterium | reverse complement strand
ATTATTATAAAATGAGTAATTCTGAGATAATCAATCAAATTACTGGAAAGATAGAAGATAAATATTTGCCTGCATTTCCAACAGAATCACAGACATTACAAGATGTCCTACAAGCGGGAAATAGTACGGGTGGAATAGCTATTAATGGCACTGGTTCAAATATTATCGCTGATACTATTAAATTAGTTAGTTTAGAAGCTGTTAGTGCACCACTATATAATGATATCGGTGTTATAGGTAATTTTGTAATGGAAGCACCGGCTGAAATTAGATATTTAGGAGATGCAATTATTCAAAGCGCTAGTGGTGATTTAAAAATTAATTTAAATGAGGCTTCAAGTCCTCTTTCAAAAGTTTTATCTTATGATACAACTTCTAATAAAGTATTTTATCAAGATGGTGGAGGTTCGGGGATTGTAAATAGTGTTAATTCTGGTGATAATATTAATGTTGATAATACTGATTCAGCTAATCCAATAATTAATGTTGAAATTAATCAAGATTTAGATATGAATACTAAAAATATTACTAATGCTACAAATATTACAGCAATAGGAAATGTTGAATGTTCTGAGTTATTATGTAATAATATTGAAACATATTCTAATATTCAACCTGTAAGCGGTGTTTTAAGTGCTGATATTTTAAATTATAGAAATATTACGGCTACAAATGAAGTAAATGCCCCCCGATTGGTTTCAACTGGTATTGTTGAAACTGTGAATTTAACTTGTTCTGGTTATAGTAAAAATTCTAATATACCTACTGATGATGATGATTTAACTAATAAATTATATGTTGATGATTCTATAAATAATATTATTGAATTTAAACCATCTTATACTTTATATGTAGCTAAAAATGGTAATGATACTACTGGAGACGGTTCTTTATTAAATCCTTATTTAACTATTCAAAAAGCATATAATGAAGCTATATTAAGCTCTTCAAGTGCAAATATTTACGCTATTAATATAAGTTCTGGTCATTATACTGAAAATTTAAATTTAGTAGGAAAGTCTTATGTTTGGTTAATTGGTTCAGTCCAACAGGGTATAATGGGAGGTGTTGGAGAAACAACAGAAATAATAGGAGATATCACTATAAATCAAAATGGCGGTGATGATTTATATAATAAAGTTTTGGGTTTTGTTAATTTACAAATTGATGGAAGTTTAACAGTTTCAAGTGTTTCAGAGAGTTCTTTAGTTATTAAAGACTGTAAATTTTACTCTAGTAATAGAGCTATTTATATAAATGCAAGTGCTACAGATTATAGAACTTATATATCTGATACTTCTATTCAACATCAAAGTGCTGGAGTTGGTACTGATTCTTTAGTTGAAATAACAAAAGGTTGGTTATATGCTAATAATAGTACATGGAATGCAAAAAATAATTCTTCTGTTTTAACTTCAAGTGGTGCAGGTGTCGCGATTAGAATAACTGGTATTGTTATGGAATCAGATAATTCAAGTGCTTTACTTGCTCCTATAGTTAAAATTTCTACAACTAATTTAACAGTTAATACAATCGCACAATGTTCAATGACTGCAAGTAGTGCAACAGTAAAAACAACACCAGCAATATTAATTAATAGTTCTGCTGCCTTAACAATCAATTTATTACAAAATTATTTCGGTATTAATGGTACTTCTGTATCTGGTAATGTTATCCAATATTCAGGAACAATACCAACTTTACAAATTGGTGCAAATGCTTCACAATTTGGAACATCTTCAATTATTCAAACTGGTATTATAACAGTTTCAACGCAAGCAGTTGGAATTAGTAGTTTTGGACAAATTAATGCTAATAAAATTATTGTAAATGGAACAGGTCCAACTGTTGACGCAATAACTGTAAATAATGGGGCTGTATCTGTTGGAGGTGTTTTATATGTTAATGGTGGGGCTCCTGGTGAAGGTATTAGAATGAATTCAGGATATTTAAATATGAATGGTAGAAATATTGATAATGCTTCTGCTGTTACAATAAATGGAAGTGGTGCAGGTGTTTATAGTTTAAGAAATTTAACAGGTGCTACTGAATTAAATGGGCGTGTAAATGTTACAGGACATTCTTCTAATATAGCTGTGAATGTAAATACTGGCTCTTCAACTTCAAATGTTATTGAAATGAATAACGGAACACTTTCTTTAAATGGTGCGGCTAATATGAAAATAAATCAAAATTCTATTTCTTCAACTGCTAATAATATCGGATTAACTGGATTAAACACAATTCAAATGACAGGTTCAACAAATAGTATTACAGGAGTTAAATCTATAAATATTTTAAATGATAACACTACAACACCCCTAACAATTACAAATAGTGGTGATAATCCACATATTGTTTTAAATAATTCTGGTTCATCAACATTAATACCTGTTGAAATGAGTTTTGTCAATGGTACAACTCTCGCAATAGGAAATCAAAATGTAGCAAATGGAAGAGGTGCATTTATGTTTTATAATACTAAAGATATTTTTAGAGTAAATCCAGTAAATTATAGAATGGTTCAAAATTATTCTCCTTATTCTCCTTGTCTTGCTGCTAGTGGAGCAAATGGAATTTTTACACCTGCTCCAACTGGTGCATGGATTTCGGGTACTCCTAAATTATTAGGTACTCAAACAATTGTATTAAGTCCTTATATTAACTTCCCTATTATTGACGGTGGTTTTGGTGTTGAGGCTTATATGGGAATAAATGGATTTATTAATACTTGCAAATTAAATGCTGCTCATGATATACAGATTTATGTAACTTATGAAAGAGTAAGATCGGAAGAGCGTCGTGTAGGGAAAGAGTGTCTTCGCCTGTGTAGATCTC
>CALCEA010000081.1 GCA_937900675.1 uncultured Chitinophagaceae bacterium | reverse complement strand
TTTTTTCAATATCACTGGCAACAGTGGCAAGTTGTTCTTTTCTTCTTGCAGTTAAAATTAAATCCCATCCACCTGCTGCAAATTTTTCTGCTGTTGCTTTTCCTAAACCAGAACTTGCTCCGGTAATTAAAATAATTTTTGACATATTTATTTTGTTATAGCGTCTTGAATAAAATGATGCATTGCTTGGTTCACTTGGTCGGTTGCTTCCAACATGCCCATATGGCCCACTTGCTCTAAGATAAGAACATTTTTATTGGGTAAAAGTTCAATTTGAGCCTGGCTATCTTCAAAAGGAACTGCGATATCTTCTTTGCCTACAATCATCCAAATAGGAATACGCTTTTGTGTAAGCATATGCGTATGAGCCCTTCTGTTTCTCATGGCCATCACAAACTGTATCATGGCTTCTTTACTTATATCACTGGCACTATCAATGACTGTTTGAATGGCTCCCGGTTGTTTTTCCTTAAATGTATTGGCAAATAAATTGGCTGTAGCCGTTTCCAAATATTTAAGGGTGCCATGCTCTTCTAAAAATTCTGCTACTTTCATTCTGCTTGCTTTTTTGGCATCAGAATCTGCATAAGTGGTAGAATGTATTAAACCCAGACCCATCACATGATTGGTATAGTAATCAGCAAATGCCAATCCAATATATCCACCCATGCTATGACCCATTACATAATACTGTTCTATATGCAAATGATGCATTAACTCGTGCACCAGTTCGACATATAAATTAATTTGTGGTAATTGGCTGTGATGAATATTCAATGGTTTGCAATGCACTCCAGGCAAATTAGGTGCGATGATCCTATAATATTGAGAAAGGTATTCAATCTGAGCTTCCCAAATACTATGATCTTCTCCAAAACCATGTATTAATAAAACAGTCGGATTTTTCCCTTTGCCAGTATCGATAAAAGCTAATTGGTCAACTCCGTAATGATAATAATGAAGCTTTGGATTATTGGAACCTTGCATCTCTTCCTCTTTTAATTAATCTAATTGACAAAATCAATGCTATACAAATAACCAGGATGACTTCTATTGAAAACTGTTGTGGAATAAAATAATTACCCAACATAAATGCAATAATGATACTAAAGAAAATCCATCCCAAATAACCCGTCCATTTTCTGGAAACAAAATAAGTAACCAATGCGATTAAATAGAATGGGTGAAGCCACAGTAGATTATAATTCTCATGACAGGCAGTGTGCATGGAAAATTGACTCATGTATAATACTAGTAAACCGCCAATACCAAAAGTGATTAGTAATAGTATATCCATTGACTTTGATAATATTACTGCGGTTCTTGCATTCCAATTGGAAGCTAAAACATATACGAGTAAAATAGCGATCAATACATAAATAGGTGAGCTTGCTTTTTCTGCTGGTTTTATCTGATACTTTATATGATTGGTCTGAGCTACCAATGCAGTATTATTCGCTACTCTATTGAATAAAAGAGTAGGAAGAAAAGCTTGCTCAAAAGCATTAGGCTTTCTGTCTGATACTGCACCTAATAATAGATCTATACCAAAACCAATCCATGCTTGTCCTGCTTTGTAAGCTGATGAAACTATTTGTTCTCTAAAATTAGGTACATCAATCAAGCTGTCATTGATGGTAGTATGTTTGAAAATTCCATCCTTAATTCTAGTAGTGCAATTGTCTGTGATAAAATTGTATAAATAAAAACGATTGTCACCCACCATATTGGTTTGCAAGTCTTGATACCATTTAATTTTTTCTGAAGTAGAGATATTTAAAACCTGCTCGTGTACATCTCTTTCAAAATATTGGTATTCGTATAAAAAGTTTTGATAGGTATCGGCAGAAATAAAGTACTTCAAATTACCCTTTACAAATTTTGCAATAAAATTGGGTGTATTAAAATCAAAGCTGCCATAGTTGTAAACAATATCAGTATGGTTCACACTATCAATTACTCTGATAGCGGTATGTCCCCAAATGGTATAAATGTCTTCCCCTGCATCACAGGTGATTAAACTAAAACGCAGTTTAGCATCTTGGGTGCTATCCTGCGCTTGAGTGGTAGTGCTTTTTGATAATTGAAAAGCCAATACCAAAATGAAAAAAAATATTTTTTTCATTGAATATTATTTTCTGCTGTAGTTAGGAGCTTCTTTAGTGATATCAATATCATGTGCGTGACTCTCTCTCATACCAGCGTTGGTAATTTGAACAAAAGTGGCGTTTTGTAAATCCTTAATGGTTTTAGCACCACAATAACCCATACCTGCTTTTAATCCACCTACAAATTGATAAACTATTTCACTCAATGTTCCTTTATAAGCTACTCTTCCCTCAATTCCTTCTGGCACAAACTTTTTTGAATCAGTAGTATTGCCTTGGAAATATCTATCACTACTACCTTCGTTCATGGCACCAATACTTCCCATTCCTCTATAGCTTTTAAACTTACGACCTTCGTAAATAATGGTTTCACCTGGACTTTCTTCAGTACCTGCAAAAATGCTTCCCATCATAACACAGTTAGCGCCAGCTGCTAAAGCTTTTACCATATCACCTGTATAACGAATACCACCATCCGCAATTACTGGAATATTCTTTCCTTTCAATGCTTTGGTAGCTTCCATGATCGCAGTTAATTGAGGAACCCCTGCACCTGCCACAATTCTTGTAGTGCAAATTGAGCCAGGACCAATACCCACTTTAACAGCATCTGCACCTGCATTGGCTAATGCTAATGCACCTTGTGCCGTTGCAATATTACCTGCAATTACAGGTAGATTTTTAAAATTCTTTTTTAATGATTTCAATGCTTCAATCACTCCTTTGCTATGTCCATGTGCACTATCTAAAGTAACAATATCTACTCCAACACTTTGCAATGCTGCAGCTCTATCTAATACATCTTTGGTAATACCTAAAGCAGCACCTACTAATAAACGACCAATTTTATCTTTTACTGCATTAGGGAAAGCACTTAATTGTAAAATATCTCGGTAAGTGATCAAGCCAATTAATTTTCCTTGCTTGCTTACAACAGGTAATTTTTCGATTTTATATTGGCGTAATATTTTTTCTGCTTTTCTTAAATCGGTTCCTTCTGGAGCAATGATCAAATTTTCTTTGGTCATTACTTCGCTCACTTTTCTTTTACGATCCGTTTCAAATCTTAAATCTCTATTAGTTAATATGCCCACTAATTTATTGCCTTTATCTACGATTGGAATACCACCAATTTTATTTTCTTTCATTAGGTTTAATGCATCACCAATAGTGGCATTTACTTCTAATGTAATAGGGTCCACAATCATTCCACTCTCGCTTCTTTTTACTTTACGCACTTGTTCTGCTTGGCGTTCGATACTCATGTTCTTGTGTAAAATACCAATACCACCTTCGCGTGCTAATGCAATTGCTAAGCTTGCTTCTGTAACAGTGTCCATTGCAGATGACAAAACAGGAACATGTAATTTGATATTCTTGGTAAGTTGCGCGTGAATAGTCACATCTGAAGGAAGAATTTCAGAGTAAGCTGGCATTAACAATACATCGTCGAATGTTAAGCCTTGACCAAAAATGCGGGAGTTGTTTGTAGAATTTCTTGTTGCCATAGGCAAAGATAGGGTTTTTAGACAATTTTTCTGGCATATTGGTTGCCAGCCTGCCTTTCAATCACTCCATCTAATTCTAAATCAAGCAGTTTTGCAGCCAATGCGGCCGGTTCCATACTAAAATGTTCTAAAATATATTCTTCTTGTACTGGGCTATGTATATCTATAAATTCGATGATTTGTTGGGTGATTTGATCCCATTCAAAGCTCATTTGTTGATTTTGTTTGCGAATTTTTGGCTTTTCTGGAATAGGCCATTGCATAGCTTCTAAAAAATGAATAGGGTCGTGGTATATGCTAGCCATATTATTTTTAATCAATGCTAAACAGCCTCTACTTTTTGGATCGTAAATTTTTCCAGGCGCTGCAAAAACTTCTCTGTTATATTTAAATGCTAAACCAGCGGTGATCATACTGCCCCCTTTGGTGTCGGTTTCAACTACGATAGTGGCGTCTGATAATCCAGCAACAATTCTATTTCTTTTGGGAAAGTGAAAATGTAAAGGCGAGGTCTTGCTTGTAAATTCCGTGAATAGGCCTCCCTGTTCTAACATACCAATGGCGAGTTTGCGATTTTGTGTTGGATAAATCATATCTAATCCATGACCTAAAACTGCCCAGGTGGGTAATGTACAATCTAAAGCCGTTTTATGCGCGATGGTGTCAATGCCTAATGCTAATCCACTAATGATCCCAATAGGCAAATGTTTCATTCCTTCTATTAGATCTTGAATCATTGCAAAAGCTTGTTTTGTATGAGCCCTTGTTCCCACAATGCTTATTAAATAGGGTAGTTGATAATCTCCTTTTCCTTTATAATAAACCAATAAAGGTGCGTCGTCGATATGTTGTAATCTATTGGGATAATCTTTATTTAAAATAGAAATGGCTTTGATAGAATGCTTTGCTATAAAATCAATTTCTCTTTTTGCTATTTCTATGGGCCAGTAAATATTTTGTAATGCTTCTGTTGATTTGCAATAATCAAATACCTTTTTTGCAGAACCTAATTGAAACAATATGTTCTTCTTATCTATTTCGCTAATGCTTTTTAATTTTGAAAGCGCAATGAGGTAGATTAATTCATCTATTGAGTTTTCTGTGTCCATTGCACAATACTCTGATAAAGTAAAATACAAATGAAGCGTATAAATACTTTAAAAAACGATTCGGAAACTAGTTCTTCTATTAAGCGCTCTTCCTGCTTCGGTATTATTAGAAGCAATAGGCATTTTATCACCATAACCAATGGTGCTAATTCTATTGGCTTCTACTTGATGATGAATTAACCATTGTTTAATAGCTTCGGCTCTTTTTGTAGATAGAATGATATTTTGTGCAGGATTGCCTGTGTTGTCGG